>JBNVCD010000002.1:23911-24268 GCA_050410875.1 Bathyarchaeia archaeon
CTGAAGTTGTAACCAAACGTATATGCGACATCCAGCAGATGTACACGCAACACGCAGGAGTCAGACCCTTCGGTGTGAGCATAATCTTCGCAGGTGTTGACAAAACAGGTTCACGTGTCTTCGGTACCCACCCCAGCGGTACATACCGCGGCTACAAAGCCACCGCTCTGGGAGCAGGCAGAGAAACAGTGCTTGCCCTCTTCAAAGAAGAATACAAAGAAGACATGACTCTCGAACAAGCCGAGAAGCTAGCCGTCAAATGCCTAACAAAAGCCCTCGAAGCCCGTCAGCTTCCCCCACGCATTAAAGTTGCAGTTATACCCACAGAAACCAAAAAACTCGAAATGCTCCCCGACG
>JBNVCD010000030.1:0-11282 GCA_050410875.1 Bathyarchaeia archaeon
AATGGCCTCCCTAAGCTCGGGTAGACCTTCAGAAGGCGACTAGCAGTTATCATTGTTTTGAATTGCCCTGCAAAGCGCCTCTTTGATGTGCTGTGGAGTGGGAAAGTCAAAAGCCGCGGGGTCTCCGATGTTCATTGAATAGAGTTTTTGTCCACTTTTCACCAACTGTTCAGTGTAGCTTACTATATCCCGTATGGCGTACTCAACGGATTTCGCACGGTTGGTAACTTTGACGCGCGCCAAAGATGGAGCCCCTTAGACTGCACACTTACATCTTTCACAAGATAAAGGTTACTAAACACAATTGGCAGATAAACACCCAGATTTACCGTTATCGTTTCCCGAAATTATTTCGCTATCTCAAACCAGATACGATGCATGGTCAAAATAGCGGATCGGCGCAAGCTCAAGTGGTGCTTAACTAACTATAAGGCAGGTCAAACAACAAGCAACAGATTTACCGTAAAGAACCTTAAAAGAGACACTTGATCTTTTTCAGCAACGTTTTATTAGCTTTTTGTCTGCATAATCATCTCGATTTGGAGAAACCAGAAATGTTCGGTTGGAACGGGCGTTTTCTTAAAGTTGATCTTGCGAGAAAAAAATTCGCCGTAGAAGCCTACGACGCCATTTTTGCTTCAACTTTTTTAGGGGGAAGAGGCTTCGCAGTTAAGATTCTCTGGGACACACTGCCAGCGGGAATCGATCCTCTTTCACCTGAAAATAAACTCATATTCTCAACGGGTCCACTTACCGGGTTTCCGTTACCCAGCAGCGGCAAACTTGTAGTTTCCTCGAAGAGTCCCCTCACAGGCGGCTATGGCGACGGAAACGTGGGAACCCTCGCCGCGGTGCATTTGCGTAAAGCAGGCTACGACGCCGTGATCGTTGAAGGTAAAGCTGAGAAACCCACAATTCTACACGTTAAAGACAGCACTATGGAATTTGTTGACGCTAAAGAGTACTGGGGCACCAGCAGTTTTGAAACGGAAGCACAATTAAGGAAAACCTATGGGCGCAACGTGGGAATAGTTAGCATAGGTCAAGGTGGAGAAAACTTGGTCAAGTTTGCTTGTGTAGTTGCTCAGGAGGGGCGGGCAGGTGGCAGGCCAGGGATGGGCGCTGTCATGGGCTCCAAAAACTTGAAAGCTGTGGTTTTTGAAGGCACAGGAGTTCTTGTCGCTGCTGAACCGCAGAAGCTAAAGAAGTGGGGGTTGGAGGGTTACAGGGAAATTCTTGGGAAACGCAACTATGCCTTTTGGAGGCGACAGGGAACCTTGAGTACTACAGACTGGGCGAACCAGAACAGTGTTCTCCCCACATTTAACTATAGAGAAGGCGTGTTTGCTCAAGCTGAAAAAATTGGTGGCTTTGCCGCCGAAGAAATCAAAGTTGCTAACCGAGGCTGCCCAAACTGCAACATGCACTGCGGCAACGTGGTCAAAGACGCGGAAGACAGAAGCTCTGAGTTGGATTACGAAAACGTGGCTATGCTGGGCAGCAACATAGGTTTAGGAGACCTCAAAGAGGTTGCCGTTTTAAACCGTATGGCAGACGAATTTGGCTTAGACACGATATCCTTGGGCAGCACAGTGGGTTTTGCGATGGAGGCCTCAGAAAAAGGCCTGATCGACCAGAAAATTGAGTGGGGCAACTTTTCAGACGCAAAAAAACTCGTCGAAGATATAGCTTTCCGACGGGGATTAGGCAATGTCCTCGCTGAGGGAGTACGGGTTGCAGCCTCCAAAATAGGAGGCGGCTCATCGGCTTGGGCGATGCATGTGAAGGGGCTAGAGATAAGCGCCTACAACTGCCGTGTCGCGCCTGCCATGGCGTTGGCCTACGGCACCAGCCCCATTGGCGCCCATCACAAGGACGCTTTTGTAGTGGGGTGGGAAGTTACACATCACGTGGAGGGTTACAGTGAAGAAAAAGCAGCCAAAGTCATAGAGTACCAGCATACAAGGGGGATCTTTGAGTGCTTGGCGGTGTGCCGTTTTCCCCTCGTAAACATCGGCTTGGAAAAAGAGTGGTACCCAAAATACCTTTACGCCGCCACGGGACAGAAGTTCTTTTGGGAAGACCTTGCCGTGGTTGCCGAGAGGGTGTTTAATCTGGTGCGGGCGTTTTGGATCCGTGAAAACCAAGGCAGATGGACTAGAGAAATGGATGTGCCGCCTGCCCGCTGGTTTAGTGAACCTTTAACTGAAGGATCCATGGCGGGTGCTAAACTGGACAGAGCAAAATACGATGAGATGCTACAGGTATACTATAAAAAGCGAGGTTGGGATGAGGAGGGCGTACCAAAGAGGGCAACGCTGGAAAGGTTAGGGTTAGCGGACGCTGCATGCCAACTCGCGAAACACGTGGAACTGTCCTGATCTCTTTGGAGGCTTTTCAGTAGGAGCGAGCGAAGAAAACGGTCTCTTTTGCTTTTTGCCCGCAGTAGACGCAATTAACGGTTGGTTGCTGGTTTTCAAAGGGGCGGACACGTATGGTGGCGCCTGTTTCATCTTTTATTTTTGCTTCACATTCTGCGCTGCCGCACCATGCTGCCTTGAGGAAACCGCCTTTTTCAGCTACGATTCTTTTGAATTCTTCATAATTCTGCACAGCAAAGGTTTTTTCTGCTAACGCGGCTTTGGCTTTCTCGAATAGGTTGCTTTGTATATCCTCGAAGAGTTTTTCCACTGTGGCGAGGGTTTCTTCTTCTTTAACCGCAATTTTTTGTCCTGTGTCGCGGCGGGCAACTGTGACCTGCTGCTGTTTTAGGTCTCGAGGGCCAATTTCGATGCGCACGGGCACGCCTTTGAGTTCCCACTGGTTAAATTTCCAGCCTGGCGTGTACTCTGCGCGGTCATCTAAAACCACGGAGACGCCTTGGGCTTGCAGTTTAGCTGTGATTTCTTTGGCTTTAGCAGCGATCGCTTCAGGGTCAACGCCCTTGTAGGGTATGGGCACTACAACTACCTGTACGGGCGCCACTTTAGGAGGCAGAACTAAGCCTTTATCGTCGCCATGAACCATAACAACGGCTCCTATAAGTCGGGTAGTAACGCCCCATGAAGTTTGCCAAACTTGATGGTCTTTTTCGTCTTCGCCGACAAATTTTATATCAAACACTTTGGCGAAGTTTTGCCCCAAGTTATGTGAAGTGCCCATCTGCAGGGCTTTGCCGTCAGGCATCATGGCTTCTAGAGCTGTTGTGTAGAGTGCACCGGCAAATTTTTCACTGTCGCTTTTCACGCCCACAAGAACGGGGATGGCAAGGTAATTCTCCATGAGGTCACGGTACTCGCCAAGGATGTACATAACCTCTTTTTCAGCTTCCTCGCTGGTTGCGTGCGCAGTGTGACCTTCTTGCCACAGGAATTCCCGTGTACGCAAAAACAGTTTTGTGGCTTTGGTTTCCCAACGGACAACGTTGCACCACTGGTTAATTTTTATGGGTAAATCGCGCCAACTGCGGATCCACTTCGCAAATGTGGCGTACATTATGGTTTCGGAAGTGGGACGGACAGCCAGTTTCTCTTCTAGCGGAGAATCGCCGCCGTGAGTTACCCATGCAACTTCAGGTATGAAGCCTTCAAAGTGCTCTGCTTCTTTTTTGAGAAAGCCTTCAGGTATGAACATGGGAAAGTAGACGTTTCGGTGTCCTGTAGCCTGTATTTTTTTGTTAATAATCTCTTGGATTTTCTCCCATATAGCGTAAGCGTGCTCGCGGATAATCATGCACCCTTTTATGGGGGCGTAATCTGCTAGACCAGATTTAACTATGACTTCAGTGTACCACTCGGAGAAGTCCTCGTTTTTCTTGACGGTTACTCCAATGTCAGACATTGTTATCTCTCAAGCCTTTCGCAACGCAGGAATATAACTATAGCGCACTTTCAAAAGAAACTTGACAATCCCTTTTTGAGAAGTAGCTGTGTCTTAGCTGAACATTTTTAGCACAGCTTTACGCCTACGCTGTTCTGCAACAAGTATTATTTAACACAATCAAAAACGACAATTTTGCTTACGGCTAAACCTGTTACTCGCTATTTTTATATAGTGTAAAAGCCGTTAGGGAACAGAGGTGTCCACGTGAAAGCACTTGTCCTAAGCGGCGGGAAGGGAACGAGGCTTAGACCTTTAACGTTCACTTGTGCTAAACAGCTCATTCCTGTAGCAAACAAACCTATACTGGGCTACGTGCTTGACCAGATAGCAGAAACAAAAATAAAAGAAGCAGGAATCATAATCGCCCCGGAAACTGGTGAATACGTCAAAGAATACGTGAAAGACGGTTCAGAATGGAAACTTAAAGTCACCTATATCCCCCAAGAACCACTCGGTTTGGCACACGCCGTAAAAACCGCCAAAAACTTTCTAGGCGAAGACCCCTTCATCATGTGTCTTGGCGATAACGTGACAGGGCAAGGCATAAAAGCGCTTGTTGAAAAATTTGAAAAAAAGAGGCTGGACGCTTTAATTCTGCTCAAAGAGGTGGATGACCCCTCACGCTACGGCATTGCGCAGCTAGACAAAAAAGGTAACATCATTAAACTGGTGGAAAAACCTAAAGTGCCCATGGGTAACCTCGCCATAATCGGAACGTACTTGTTCTCTGCCAAGGTACACCAAGCTATAGAACGCATTAAGCCGTCTTGGCGAGGGGAACTTGAAATAACCGACGCCATACAAGAAATGGTTAACATGGGTCTTAATGTTAAAGCTGAAATACTCAACTCGTGGTGGCTGGACACAGGCAAAAAAGATGATATACTCTCTGCGAACGCAAAAATTCTAGACGAGTACATCAAAGCAAACGTGCAAGGTGAAACAAAAAACAGCAGCATAGAAGGCAGAGTTCACGTGGAAGCCACAGCAAAAGTAACAAACAGCACAATCAGAGGGCCCTGCGTCATAGGCAAAAACGCCTTCATCGAGAACGCATTCATTGGTCCATACACAAGCATCGGCGACAACTCTCAAGTCATCAACTCCAACTTGGAATACTGCGTCCTCATGGAGAACGTCGTGGTAAAAAACGTGGAACGCATGGAAGACAGCCTCATAGGCAAAAACGCGAAAGTAACAAAAAACTCCAGATGCGGAACAATAAAACTTCACGTTGGAGACTTTTCAGAAGTGGAAGTCTGAAGAGCACCGGATTTTATAACATAGGCAATAAATATGTTCTACACAAATAATAGTTGGCTGCATGAGGCAGAAGAAAGGCGGAAGAAACATTGTTAACAGGTATAGTGGTCAAACCCATAAAACGCATGCCTGACGAGAGAGGCTTCTTCGCAGAAGTCATGCGTAAAGACTGGAAAGACCTCTTTGGGGAAGACGAAGTAGCCCAAGCTAACGTTTCCACCACCTACCCGGGAATTATTCGAGCGTGGCACAGGCACCTCAAAGGGCAAACAGACTATTTCATCGCTCTGCAAGGCACCATAAAAATCTGCGGATTTGACGAAAAAACCAAAGAACTCAACGAAATAATCTCCACTGGCCAAATTCCACAGGTAGTCCGCATGCCAGGGCAATATTGGCACGGCTTTAAGGCGCTTGGAAACGAACCTGCCATGCTGCTCTATTTTACAACCAGAACTTACGATTATAATGATCCTGACGAAGAGCGAAAACTATGGAATGACGCAAGTTTTGTTCCCAAACTGATAAACGGCAAAAAAGACGACCCCAGAGTTGGGAAACCTTGGGATTGGAATTACCCACCACATAAGTGATGCATATGAAGCTGCTTGTTACAGGCGGATTAGGCTTCATAGGAAGCAACTTCTGCAGATACATGCTTGAAAAATACCCTAACTGCGAGTTAACAAACATAGACAAAATTGGCATAGGAGCCAACCCAGCGAATCTGCTTGACTTGGAAAACGATGACCGATACACCTTCATTAAAGGCGACTTATGCAACCCTCTTATCCTGAACAAGGTGGTTCACCAAGTTGACGCCGTCGTGAACATAGCTGCAGAAACCCATGTGGACCGCAGCATCGCTGACCCAAACGTTTTCCTGCAAAACAACACCATCGGCACCTTTACGCTTCTGGAAGCCATAAGAAGGCACAACCACAAAGTCAAACTTGTCCAAGTTTCAACAGACGAAGTTTATGGCCAAGCATTAGAGGGATCATTTACAGAAAACACGCCGCCAAACCCTTCAAACCCCTATTCAGCCTCAAAAGCAGCGGCGGACATGTTCGTGTTGGCTTACCACAAAACTTACGGAATAAAAGCAGCCATCACGAGGTGCACAAACAACTTTGGCCCCTACCAACTTCCGGAAAAACTCATCCCAAAAACAATCATACGCGCCCTAAAAAACCTCCCAATCCCCATCTACGGTAAGGGAACAAACGTCCGCGACTGGATTTACGTTCAAGACCACTGCGCAGGCATAGCAGCGGTCCTAGAAAAGGGCGCGCCAGGCGAAGTCTACAACATATCCGCGGGCAATGAAGAACAAAACATCGAGGTCGCCAAGAAAATCCTTAAGCTTCTTGGGAAACCCGAAGATTTGATAACGTTCGTAGAAGACCGCCCTGGCCACGATTTACGTTACAGCCTCGACTCAACTAAAATTCAGTCTCAACTGGGGTGGAAACCAAAATTCTCCTTCGACAAGTCTTTGGAGTTAACAGTGAAATGGTACGTTGAAAACGAGGGTTGGTGGAGACCCTTCGCAACTGAAAGCATCCTGCATCCTACCCCTTGGAAAGTCAGTGGTTCACGTTGAAACTTCTCATAACCGGCGCGTCTGGCCTTTTTGGTTCAAAAATGGCTGAAACTGCAGCAGCAGGCGGCTATGAGGTTTATTCAGGATACAGCCAAGATTACCCCGCTTATGGGGCACCGCTGCGTTTTGACATAACAGAAAAAACCAGTGTGGAAAAAGCTTTCTCTGAGGCAGTTCCCGACGTGGTTGTACATGCAGCCACCTTGACGGATGTAGATAAATGTGAAGTAAACAAGGAACTTGCATGGAAGATAAACGTTGAGGGCACAAAAAACATAGTGGAAGCCGCGAAAAAAAGCCGTGCCTTCGTGGTATATGTCTCAACTGACTATGTTTTCAACGGCGAAAAGGGAAATTACAAAGAGCTAGATCCGCCTAGCCCGCTGAACTATTATGGGTTAACCAAGCTGAAAGCAGAGGAACTCGTGCAAAACACGCTTGAAGAGTGTTGTGTCGTGAGAGCCAGCGTAATTTACGGCGCTCAACCTGCCGCAGGCAAAGTTAACTTCGCCCTCTGGCTTATAAACAAACTTGAAAGTAAAGAACCACCAAAAGTTCTGGTTGACCAATGGAACTCGCCTACCCTCAACACTAACATGGCAAACATGACACTGGAGATCATCGAACGCAGATTAACAGGCACCTACCATGTTTCAGGCGCCACACGAATCAGCAGGTACGAATTTGCCAAGGAGTTAGCGCGAACATTCCACTTAAACGCAGACATGATAGTGCCTGCCACTATGGCACAGTTCTCTTGGCCTGCTAAACGACCAAAAGATTCCTCTCTGGAAACCGCGAAAGCGCAGCAAACACTAAAAAATAAGCCTATGCAAACTCAGCAGGCGCTGGAACAACTAAAAAAAGAACTCACTAAGCAATGAAAGAGTAGGAGGAAAACAGCGTGCATGTTGCTCAGGTTGGAATAGGACGTGTAGGAAGACCAACAGCCTACGCCATAATGAACACGAACCTTGTTGACACCCTTACAGTCTGCGACACTAAGCCGGGTCTTGCCTCCGCGTTTGCAGAGGAACTCAGGCACGTCAACGCAAGCACCGGCGCTAATGTTGAGGTGATCTCATGTGATAAAGACGAGCAAGTTGCTGGAGCAGACATAATTCTCATCTCCGCGGGCAAAGCGCGCCCTGCAGGAGTTAAAATGAGTCGACGTGACTTAGCAGTTGAAAACGCAAGAATTGTGAAAACAATCGCTGAGGCTACCGTGCATAGGAATCCAGGCGCCAAGTACATTGTGATAACAAACCCCGTGGACGCCATGGGCATGGTGTGCAAAAAATACACTAAAGCTGAATACGTGATAAGCACAGGCACAAATTTGGAGTCACTGAGGTTCAGAGCAAAAATCGCCCAGTCTCTTCGCGTGCCTGTATCTCAAGTTCAAGGGTGGGTTGGAGGGGAACACGGCGACGCAGCGGTTCCGTTGTGGTCCACCACAAAAGTCGGCAGCATCCAAATTGAGGAGTACAGCCAAAAAAACGGTTTAGCTTTCTCTAAACTAGAAATTGAGTCTTATGTGAAAGCAGTGTCCAAGATTATAGTGGACAATATCGGCGCCACAGAGTTTGGTCCTGCCGCCTCCTTCAGAGACATAACCCGCGCCGTAATAGAGGATACACGACAAGTCTTGTCGGTTGCAGCGCCGTTTAAAGAAGACGCTGATGAAACGTTTGTAGGCATACCCAGACCCTTGGGCAAAACGGTAGAACCATCAATTTATAACGTGCTGACCACTGAAGAGCAGCAAGGAATAAGAGCTGCGGCAAAAGCGATTCGTCAAACTTACGAGTTAGCCACAGAAAACTTGAGTAAAATAGCTCTTTGAGCTATAATCGACAGCAGAGGATTTATAATCTCACAGAGGCATTCACTTAGAGATGGCAACTGAGGCGACATGATAAAACTTCGAATAGACGTGGATTACCCGTATCCTTCAAGACTGCAAAGCTTCCTTTTCACACTGCTAAACACCAACGTTAGCAGAAACTACTTGAGAAACGCCAAGGTAATTGCAAAAATGGTTAATGAGTCGCCCCGCGAGGTTATGGCTTACTGGTTTTTCACTCCTCAAACAACGCCTGACAGGGAACTGCTGGCGATGCTGCAGCCGGAAAGACACGAAGTTGCGCTGCACGTAGCCAACGATCCGTACGCTGAACTGGAGAAACTGGAAAAGGCAACCAGCCGAAAAGTGAAATTCTACACAGTTCATGGCACAGCACGGTTGATGGCGCGGTTAATGTGGAGAAGGAAACTGTGGGAGAGCAGAGCCCGTATCCCAGAAGGGTTTCCGTTGAAGTCGTTTTACGAGTTTCCCACTTTGGGGTTAGATGTCCTCTGCTATAGTAACTCAACAGAGCAGGCGGTTAAAATTGCAGAGCAAAGCATAAAAAAAGGCGAAGTTCTGCATATTCACCCCGAATGGCTTTTTCAGCGCGGCACACTAAACCACCGAGGCCCCTATTACGAGACTCTCAAGACGCTCCTCCAAACTGACAGAGACATGGAAGGCTTAGTTGTACGTAAAAAAGGCTTCATTAAAGTTGCCAGCTACGCAGGCACCGCTGAGTACGAAAGGGACTTTGTGCCAACAGAGAAATTTTTGCAGAAACTTGCTGAACGGGGTGTAGATGTCTTCACGTTTATTGAACGTAAATGGTGTTTCAGTCTACCCCGCGCCCAAACCGGCTGGTTAAAGGCGGAAGATAACATCGCACTTTTCCACGTAACAACTTACGATGAATGGTGGAGCAACATCAGCAAAAAGACGCGGAACATGGTGCGTAAAGCCGAAAAAAGCGGGGTAACCACAAAAGTTGTAGATCCAAGTGATAAACTGGCAGAGGGAATATGGAGAATTTACAATGAGACGCCTATCCGCCAGGGCAGAGCGTTTCCACATTTTGGGCAACCATTGTCAACTGTGAAGGCAGCGGTTTTTTCAGCTCAGAACTCCACGTTTATTGCGTCGTTTTTTGAAGGCGAAGTTGTAGGGTTCATACAGCTTGTGCATGGCGACAAAACCGCTATAATCTCACAGATTCTCTCACTGCAAAAGTTCTGGGATAAAGCAGTTAACAACGCGTTAGTCGCTAAGGCTATAGAAGTATGTGCTGCTAAGCAGGTGCCGTGGGTCATGTATGGCCGCATGGGGAACCACCCGTCTCTGGACAACTTTAAGCAGAGCAACAGTTTTGTTAAATTCACTTTTCCACGGTACTACATACCTTTAACAAGAAAAGGCCGCATCGCCACTTCACTTGGAATCCATAGAGAATTAAAAGACGCTTTGCCTCAAAGTGTAAAGAAACCGCTGCTGCCGGTATTCAACTGGGCAAGCAGAGTGAAACTGAAAGTTCGGTTTTTCCTACATTAAAGTGGGAAGCAGCTAAATTTGGTTAAATAAAAGCGGCGCTGTTTAAAGAAGCAGAGCAGCTAAAAGCCCATTTAGTTCTTCGCGGTTTCTAATGCTTCTAAAAATGGCTTTGCCACTGGCGTACAGCCTGAAGGATACACCGTTATATGTTAACTCGTAAATTATACCTGCGATACTGTTTTTGACTTGGGCTTTTTTGAGGATACGTGCTATGGCGTCCTCTTTTTTTTCGTACTTAAATGTGACTATAACGTCTTTTTCGGCGCCGCATGTTCCTTCAACCCTTGCTACGAAGTCTTCAACTGTCAACGTCAGAACTGCTCCAGCTCCTTTAAAACTTCAACGAACCGATCAATTTCTTCGAAAGTGTTGTAGAGGTAGAAGCTTGCTCGCGTTGAGGATTGAAGCCTGAAAACCTGATGCAGAGGCTGTGCGCAGTGAAAGCCGCTGCGGAGCATGATTCCAAAGTTGTCGCAGAAGAGAGCTACGTCATGAGAGGATAATCCTTCTACGCTGAAGGGGATTATGCCGCATTTGAGTTTAGCATCCGCTGGCCCGTAAATGGTGAGTTTGCCAAGTTCATGTAACCGTTTAAAAGCGTGGTCGGTTAGGGCGAGTTCATGCTGGAAAACTTTTTGCATGCCTATGTTCTGGAGGTATTTAACCGCCTCGCCGAGAGCTATTGCTCCAGCGACGTTGGGTGTTCCCGCCTCGAACTTCCACGGTGGATCGTTCCATGAAGTGGTGCAGCGCCCACTTTTCTGGTTGAAAGAGACGTCTTTTATCATTTCGCCTCCGCCTTGAAAAGGCTCCATACGTTCAAGCAGAGTTTTTTTGCCGTAGAGGGCGCCGATTCCTGTTGGCCCCAGCATTTTGTGCCCTGAAAACACCAGAAAATCAACATCTAACTTTTGCACGTCAATAGGCATATGTGGCACGGATTGAGCGCCATCCACCAAAATTAAGGCGCCGTTGTCGTGGGCAAGTTTGGCTACGTATTTAACGTCATTGATTACTCCGCTAACGTTTGAGACGTGGCTGAGGGAGACAAGTTTGGTTCTACTGCTGATTTTTTCCTCTAAATCTTTGTAGTCTAAGGTGCCGTCGCTGTTGACTTGAACATATTTGATGTTG
>JBNVCD010000031.1:0-11242 GCA_050410875.1 Bathyarchaeia archaeon
CGAGCCTCTAATGTTTCTACAACGCGGTCTTCAAAGGGGTTAAACTCTTGACTGGACAGGTTTTCGTCGTCTTTGACGATATCGCAACCGCCCACCCAAGCTTCGTAGGCTACGCGTGCGTGGTCTGCAGTTTTTAGTCCTAGTTTAGGCTTGATTATGGTTCCAACTAAAGGGCGCTCGGTGACATTGAGGAGTCTTCGGATGCCGTCTATGCCAAAGTGGGGACCGATAAAGCTTTTTGCAAGCTCCTCAGGGAAAGCTATTTCTTCAAGTCTGAGGGTGCGGAGGGCTCTGAGCCCAAAGACGTTTCCTGCAACACTGCTGAGAATGTTGGGCATGTTGCCTAGTTCAAAGAGTGCTATGGGGTAGGCTATTTTTGCGGTGGTGCCTTCCAAACTGAAAACGTGCGCAGCCATAGCTTCAACGTAGGGTTTAACCGTGGTCAGTTCAGTCCAGGTGCCAACGCTGCTTTCGGCGGCTATGGCGCCTGCCGCTTCTGTAGGGCTGATGCCTTCGGGTTCAAAGGTGAAGGTGCAGATTAAATCTGAGCGTTTAGGTTGATACGTTAAATCCACAAAGTCCAAGTACTTCAAAATAATCGCTTCCTCTGCTGTTAAGTAACAGTAGTATCCTTAAAATCTTTAACTATTTCGCCACGCAGTAAATTAGGTGTGTGGAACTGCATGAAGCTGGTCGTTGGAGTCTTAAAAATTACTGCAGGCGGCAAACGAATTGCCATTGTAGATGATGAAACCGCGGCGCTACTGGGAGTTCATTCCTCAGATAGAATTAAACTTTCTTATAGAGGAAAAGAAGTTATTGCGTTAGCTAATGTAGCTGCGGATTTTCCGCATGATAGGGTTTGGCTTTACTCTGAAATGGCTGAAGCACTTGAAGTTACAGGCGGCGAAACTGTGGAAGTGCAGTTGGCGCCTATGCCTGAGTCTCTGAATTATGTGCGGGCTAAACTCCGTGGGGAAAGACTGCGGCCGCCTGAATTGTCTAATATAGTAAAAGACGTGGTGGAACAGCACCTCAGCGACATAGAAATTTCAGCGTTTTTGACGGCACTGAAGATTTATGGTTTGGATATGAGTGAAACGGAGGCGCTTTCACGTGCTATGGTGGAAACGGGCAAAAGCCTCAGCTTTGGTAAGGCACCGATTTTAGACAAGCACAGCATCGGCGGCATTCCAGGCGATAAGACGTCTATTGTTGTTGTGCCTATAGTAGCGGCTGCAGGTTTCACTATACCTAAAACGTCTTCGCGTGCCATCACTTCGCCTGCGGGAACCGCTGACCGTGTTGAAACGCTTTGTCCTGTTAACCTGTCAATTGATGAAATTGCGGAGGTCGTCAAGAAAACAAACGGTTGCCTTGTTTGGGGTGGAGCGTTGGAGTTGGCGCCTGCAGATGACCTCTTTATAAGAGTTGAGTACCCGTTGGGAATTGACCCGTTGCTTTTGCCTTCGATTATGAGCAAAAAGAAAGCCATAGGCGCCACGCATTTAGTGGTGGACATCCCAACTGGAAGCGGCGCCAAAATTAAGAGTCCCACTGAAGCGTACACTTTGGCTTCGGATTTTGTGCATTTGGGAGAACATTTGGGAATTAAGGTGCAGTGTGCTTTGACCGTGGGGGATCAACCGTTGGGTTACTGTGTTGGACCAGCACTTGAAGCACAGGAAGCACTGCGCACGTTGATGGGTAAAGGTCCAGTGGATGTTTACGAGAAGGCGTTGAGTTTAGCAGGTATGCTTTTTGAGCTGGTAGGAGAGAAAGATGGGCGTAAAAAAGCTGAAGAAATTGTGCGGTCTGGGAAGGCTGAGTGTAAACTTCGAGAGATAATTGGGGCGCAGGGGGGTAATCCAAACGTGAAACCTGAAGACATCGCCGTTGGTGCCGAGAAGGGAGAAGTGATAGCAAACCAAAAGGGGAGAGTGCTGTGGATTAACACTGAAGGGATAGTTCGGGTGGCACGTGCAGCAGGAACACCTAAAGACAAGGGAGCAGGCATAATTCTTAAAGCCAAGCTGGGGGATTCCGTTGCAAAAGGCGACGTGCTATTCGAAGTTTACGCCGAGCGAAGCAGTAATTTAGAGGAGGCTTTGAAGCTGGCAGAGAAGCTGGAACCTGTGGTTTTGAGTAGAAAAGCCGGAGAGAGAATGTTAATTGGGCAGTTTCCAGCTAAGATGGAAAGCGAAAAATCATTCATGTTTGAACGGTAAACAAAAAGGGGAGAAAAAGGTTCTGCAGTGTTTTTAGCGCGCTCGAGATTGAACACGTGGTTCTAGCAGTGTCCAGAGCCAGTCAACGAATTCTTTGAGGTTCTTGGTTTGGATGTATACGTCTCCTGGTCCTGTTATCTGCGTTACTAAGCCTTCGCCGCCCAGCAATGTTTCTTTTAAGCCGCCAAACTTGGTGACTCGGTAGCTGCAGGTGTCGCTGAAGGCGACAAGGTGAAAGTTGTCCACGATGAGAGTTTGCCCAGGCATGAGGGTATGTTTGTCTATCGCTCCGAAAGTGTTGATGAAGAGCAAGCCGCCTCCTGTTGCGCGTAGCATAAAGAGGCCTTGCCCAAACAAGCCTTTGGTGAAGCCTTCCCATTTTACGTCTAAGTCTATGCCTGAGGTGCTTGCGATGTATGCTGATTTCTGTATGACGTAGCCTT
Source organism: Bathyarchaeia archaeon (assembly GCA_050410875.1). Classification (GTDB taxonomy): domain Archaea; phylum Thermoproteota; class Bathyarchaeia; order Bathyarchaeales; family Bathycorpusculaceae; genus JADGNF01. The sequence goes on from JBNVCD010000031.1 coordinate 2,672, forward strand.
GGCCCGGTTTGACTTCAAGCATTTCTATATCGCCCACGGGTGCGGAAACAAAACCTGCTTGACCTGGCCCCATAGTGGCGATGTAGTCGTTAACCCAGAAGCTTTGGCCACCTATGATGCTTAAGCCTAAGGTGCCCCATAAGCTTTTTTCACGTTTCCTGGTGTGTGCTTCTATTGTGGGGTCCATGTATGTCATAGCGCCTGATTCTGCGGTTATGCTTTCGCCTTGCTCTAGGTATACGACTAGCATGGAGTATGATGGTTTATACTTGATTTCGTATCTCATGACGTTTCTGCTCCTTTTTAGGGGACAGGTTATGTATGTGTTAACTGGCTTTATAAAACCGCCTAGAGACCGCTGGAGTTTAGCCGTGAAGTTCCGTAACAGAATAATATCAGTAATTCACTAAACTTGGGTTTGACTTGCAAAGTTTACGTTTGATAGGTGGCGTTCGTGAATAGTTCGGTGTTGGCTTACGGGAGAAAGCTGTTTAGTATAGCTTTAATTTTTAACGCGTTAGTTTGTATAGTTTATTCTATGGGGCTTTTAACGGGGTTTTACAGTGAAAACTGGCAGCTTTATTCACCGTTCATTTTTGATGGAAACGTGTTTTGGGCGTTGATTGCTGTATCAGTAATCAACATTTTTCCTGCCGCGTTCATAGGGCAAGTTAAAACTGGTAGATTGTGGTTTCACCATTACGTTTACGGGTTTTTGGTTTTAAGCTTGGCAGTTGGCTTTCTTTCATTATTCACTTCGGTTTCTCTGCTAACTCTGTTTACGGCTAACATAACTGACTTGGCGGTGAACGTGGGACGCTTTTTTGTGTTAGGAGGATTAGCCCTGGTTTTGGATGATCTACCCGACGTTTCACGGTACACCGCAAGAGTTCTTTGCTGCATGAAAGGCGTAGCGCATAAAGGGCGACGACTTATTCATGTTGCTCAAGCAGTGCTGAGTGTTATATGCTTATACATTGCAGTGGGAGTAAGCGCAGCTGTCATATGCAATGCAGAGTGGGCAACTGCCTCCAACTTTATCTTTGTAGGCACTTTAATCATTACCATCATCACAGCTTTGTGGAGCGTAAAACGTAAAGTTTGGTATCGCATTGCCCCGAATTGAAAAGCTGATCCAAAGACAAATTTGGCTGCGAATGAACAAATTGCCTCAAAAAAGGGTAAAAGCATATATCTCCATAGTTGTCTTCTACCTTTAAACTTAAGGCGTACTCCAAAATGAAAGATTTAACCGCCAAAATCCAGCAGCTCAAGAAGGAAAAGCAAGCCATAATTCTCGCTCATAACTATCAGAGGCCTGAAGTTCAAGATATCGCCGACTACGTTGGCGACAGCATAGAACTTAGCCGCAAAGCTATGCAAGAAAAAGACGCCAAATTCATCGTTTTTTCAGCTGTAGATTTTATGGCGCAGTCTGCAGCGATTCTTAACCCTACTAAAAGAGTGCTGTTGCCTACTCTTGGGGCACGTTGCCCGATGGCGCAGATGCTCACTGTTGATGAAATACAGCATGCAAAAAAGCGGTATCCCAAAGCGCCTGTCGTAGTGTACGTCAACACTCTTGCAGAAGCCAAGGCGCACTCGGACATTTGCTGCACCAGCGCCAACGCGGTTGAAGTCATAAACTCTTTAGATGCAGACACTATATTGTTTGGTCCCGACCGCAACCTCGCTGAGTACGCCGCTGAAAAAACAGGTAAAAACATAGTTCCGATTCCTGAATGGGGTTTCTGCCCTACGCATTTGCTGTTTCAACCCGAAGATGTCACCGTGCTAAAGCAGCAGTATCCAGACGCGGTTGTGATGGTTCATCCTGAATGCAGCGCGGAGATGCGTAAAACAGCTGATTATATAGGCAGCACCAGTCAAATGTGCAAGTACGCCAAAGAAAGTAAAGCTAAAACCTTCATAGTTGGTACTGAAGATGGCATACTGCACCGTTTACGCAAAGAAAACCCTGGCAAGCAGTTTATAATTGCTTACGCAGATGCTGTCTGCCCTAACATGAAGTTAACAACTTTAGAGAGGGTTTACGCTTCGCTGAAGGAAGAAAAGCATTTAATTGAGGTCCCTGAATCAGTTGCAAAGAATGCCCGGGTAGCGCTTCAGCGCATGTTTGAAGTTAAAAGCTAAACGCTTACCACGACAGTCTTTAGAATTTTGACGCCGCGTTTGGTGGCTAATTCGTCGCTGAGATGGCGAATCTCACGTGCCTTACCCTTAACAGCTATTGCTTCTAAACAATCTCGCTCTCCTATGTGGATGTGCAGCGTTGAAGTCACAAGATCAGAGTGGTGATGCTGCGCCTCGGTTAAGCCGTTTTCTAACCCTCGCACGTCATGGTCATAAACCATCAATATAATGCCTGTTTGGACTGTGTCAGCTTCCTCTTGGAGCCATTTGCGTTCAGAAACGTAGAGTCTTACTGCGTCTTGGATGGCTTTAGAGCGGCTTTCATAGCCCATTTTCTCTATTATCGCGTCGAAGTCTTTTAGGAGTTCAGGTGGAAACGTGACGCCTACTCGGGTGATTTTTGACATGCAACTCACGGAGTATAAATAGACGCTTTCAGCCTAAAAGCTTTTACAAAATAACTAATCCAGCAAACAGCAGTGTTGCACAAAACGGTTTATATTCAACCAGACAGTAAGGTAAACTGTTGTTAAGGAGAGTGTTTTGTTGAGTACTGGACCATTCCATTTGACGGATGCTAACTTTGACGAAACCATCAGGAGAAACCCGCTGGTTCTAGTTGATTTTTGGGCAGGGTGGTGTGGACCCTGCAGAGCTTTAGCGCCGACAATAGAGGAACTAGCGAAAGAATACGCGGGAAAAGTTCTTGTGGCAAAACTGGATGTTGATGAGAACCCTCAAACCGCCGAGAGGTTCCAAGTTTACAGTATACCTACGGTAGTGCTCATTAAAGACGGCTTGGAAGTTGACCGAATCGTGGGTTTATGCCCAAAAAGGAATTTTGACGCTGCCCTTCAACGGCACCTGAGGTAAAGCTACAAAGTGGAAGATCTAGTTTTTAGTTTTTTCATACATTTTCTCTAGCGTCCAGCGGATGCTGGATTTTAACTCTTTTAAGCGTTCTTCGTCGACGTTTTTTATGACAATTTCACGAATTAAATCGTCTTCCCGTACGATGTTATATGCAAACATTTTTTCTGGAGGTAACTGCTTTAGCCTAACTAATTCGCTGTCTTTTTCCTGCATCTTTGCTAACACGCGTTCTAAAGTTGCTGAAGGGTGGTGTGTTGACACTGAAGCGTTTGCTTTCGTCAGGTAAAACGTGAACTGCATCGTTTTCCACGTATATTATAGCCAAAGATTCGTCGTTAACAGTTTTTAGCGGGATAACATTTTCTGGTTCGCCGCCTTTGTAGCCTTCAGAAGAGGGTTCTTTAGGCGCTGCGTCAGGTTTAGGTTGTGCTTCAGCATCCTTCAAGTTGCCTCGTTTGAAGCCTTTCTCTAGCAGAATCATGTTTACCGCGTCTAGGCTAACTTTGATCTCGGCAGTTTCTTCTTCTAACTCGTTTAGGCGCTTCTCTAAGCGCTGCTTGAGTGCAAGCAATGCCTTTGTTCTTTCGGGGTCTTGAGACATTTCGCTTTCACAGTAAAGGTTTAGCTGCTCTCACTTATCAACTCTTTGAAAAGAACCACGTTTTAGCTTGGGCTTATCTTTTTTAGTTGCCTACGATACATCTCTACGATTTCCATGCTTGAGGTGGCGTCCTCTGCTGACTTGTCGGTGCGGTATTTGCCAGTAAAACGGGGAAACCGAATTGCCAACCCGCTGCCTTTACGGATGGAATCCCTAGCGCAGGTGTGGATAGGGCTCAAAGTGATTTCTGCGCCTAAAATTTCCAAAACCACCACAGGCTCAAACCACACGTCTGCCTCCAGTGTTGACTGCACACGCGGGTGCCTTTTTGGAATTTCATGTTTACCCAGTAGTTCAGGAAAACTTGCAAGGTCTTTATCGGTGAAGCCTGTTCCACATTTGGTTACTGTTTCAAACGTGTCGTTTTCGCTGTTGTACGTTGCAAGCAGCAGTGCACCGTAGGTTCCCACCCGTTTGCCTCTTCCATGAAATGCCCCTACCACAACGAGGTCTACAGTGTCGGTCATTTCACTTTTGTAGTCACGTTTGTATTTGATCCAAAGCCAACCGCGCGCGCCCGCCTGATAGAGGGATTCTTTACCTGCAGCTTTACACATTAGTCCTTCACAGCCGTTTTCAATGGCTTCTTCGAAAAACTCTTCTAGCTGCCGCACACTGGTTACAGTGACGCTTTTTGCCAGTAGTACTTTGTCGTTTTCTACAATGATCCGCTCTAGAGTTTTTCTTCTTGTGGGGTAAGGTTCACGTGTTAAATCTTTGCCGTCCACGTACAAAGCGTCAAACATGAACAGGGCCACGGGATACTGCTCCATTGCCTGTTCAATGTCGTATTTACGTCTGCGATGCATCAACTCTTGAAAAGGGCGCATCTCACCTGTTTCAGCGTCCATAGCAACGCATTCTCCTTCGAGGATAGCCTCGTTGGCGGCAACATAGTTTGTCACCAGTTCTAAGGCGTCAGGGTACTGATCTGAAATTTTCTCCAGTCGCCGCGAAAAAAGAACCACCTGTTTGCCTTTTTTGTGTACTTGAATTCTCTCGCCGTCATATTTGTATTCGGCAATACATTTGCCGCCTAGTTTCTCCAAAATTTCTTCTGATGAAGCTAAACGCTCTGCAAGCATAGGCCGTATGGGTTCAAAAACTGTGACATGAAACTGCTTTATGCCCTCTAAACCTTTTTCAGCGACTATTTTTGCGACTTTGCCTAGGTCACTGCTTATGTTGTAAGCGCGTTCTACGAATTCACGTGTCTCTTTTCCGCCGCCGTAGGCAACCGCCAACGCGTCTAGCACAGTCATGTCAGCTATACCTAAGCGTAGACTGCCGGTTACGGTGCGCAGAAGGTACTTTGCTTCTTTAGGCGAAGCGTCAGATAAGAGTCCTGCTAAAAGCGCCATTTTAGTTTCAACTGCTCCAGAACCAGTTGTTTTTGCCATTTTATCCAGCGTCTCATACACCCGTTGGACTGTGAGGGCTTTCTGAAAAAACGTGGACTGCTTCTTTTTTGCAATAAAAATTTGTGCGGCTTCGCCGATGTCTCCTCTTGTTTTGAGAGTCTCCTCGATTTCGCCTTCGCGGCTACCTGAAGCACGTGCAAGCGCTTTTACCGCGAGTTTTTCAGCAACGCCAATTTCGATACCTTCAAAGTCAGGGTAAAGTTTGCCCTGTGTGAGGTACACAACCTTATCGATCAGGGTAACAGGCGTGTTTTTTAGTAGGTCTACAAGCAAATCAGTCATTTCAAGCCGTTTGGTAGTGGCTTCAATTTTCTCGTATGCCTCCGCGATTTTAGCGTAGTTCAACAGGTAAGCCTCAACCATATACGTCTGCACAAGCGTATTAAAATTTCATGTCAGTAAATGCCTGATCTGGCAGTTTAAAATTGGATTTTCGAACATTTTAAATGTAAAACTCGTCCAAATAGTTTTAACGGGGGACACGTCTTGGTTAAAGACAACGTGTTGATTGCGATAACTGTGAGCAGAGACAAAGAGGAAATTGTCTACCAAGTGGATTGCGCCCAAAATCTGCTTGAAGAAGAAATAGAATATTACCTCTCAGAGGTAATCAAAGGATTATGCACTTGGAAACCAGAGATTTGTAAGGAACACAGCAAAAGCCTGAAAGCCAAAATCAAGAAAAAAGAAAAAGAATAGAAACTTGCCGATGAACCCACAGGTTAAATTTGGATCGATCGGCGAGGTGTTACATACCATCCACTAAGTGGGCAGTCCCGTCTGGACAGTAGACTTTACTGCCTTTTCCAACTTCAACGTAGCGTTGGCTACATAATCTCATCTGAGAGCAACCGTCACAATCTCTTGACAGCATTTCTTTTTTTCGCCTCCTAAAGTTAACATCATTTATAGGTGTTTTTCGAACAAGACGCTCATGTTCGTACACCTGTTATGGATGAAGCTCACTTGAGAGAGAGTTGTTGCTTTTATACTTTACTAATATGGAGAGCTATATGCGGTTAACTGCTTACAAAACAAAAAATAACTGAAACTTAAAGTTCAATCAAAAAGTTAATTTATAAGAACACTGTCCATAAAAATGGGAAAACAACATGAACTATGAAACATGCATAAAATTTGCTAATGAAAACCCCGTAAGTTTCCTTGCCTCAATCGACGAGAAGGGACAACCTCACGTGCGAGGCTTCTTGATGTGGTATGCAGACAAGACAGGGTTTTATTTCCACACGGGAACTATGAAACAGGTCTACAAGCAACTGAAAGCTAACCCAAAAGTGGAAATTTGCTTTTTTAACAACAAACAACAAGGCGGCATCATGATGCGCCTCACAGGAGAAGTAGAATTCATAAACGACCTGAACCTGAAAAAGAAGCTTTTGGAGGACAGGCAATTCCTAAAATCATGGGGATTCACCGCTGAAAGCCCTGAATTGGCTATATTCCGCGTAGCTAAAGGCGAAGCCCACTTCTGGACCATGGAAACAAATTTTGAACCTAAAAAACCCATACTGTTTGGATGACTTCAGACGTAGCCAATAAAAACTTTAAAACGTATTCCCCTGCCGCCGTTTTTCAACAGGAACGATATTGGGCATAAAAACTTAAAAGTGAACCATATAATTTAACGTTTAAATTTTCCTCCACCATAATAAGCAAAGGAGAAACAAAAAATGGCAGACATAAAAGATTGCCCCTACGGCTTTGACATAAAAGACGACTGCAAAAACTGCGATTACTCCGACACAAACCATTTTGACCCAAAAACAGGCAAATGTGTTAAAAGATAAAAACTACCACAAAAGTGGAATTATAATGGTGGGGCTGCCCGGATTTGAACCGGGGTCTATAGCGCCCGAGGCTACAAGCCTAGACCAAGCTAGCCGACAGCCCCCTTGCGAGTTAGTTTTTAGCTGTATGTTGCTTAGTCACCAAAATAAGCATTCCTCAGCAGAGATGCGATCTCTGGATAATTTTTGTCAACATTAGATTTAAGAGCGCGGTGTTTTAGGAGAATTGCAGGTTGCCGTAGGTTAAAAGTTGATGACGTTTGTCGATTTAAAAAAGTGTGACTGGTTTTTATGGTTCTTTTTGGTAAGTTTCCAGTTGTTTGAGGGTCTGCTTTGAATTAGCGCCGGAAAACGCGGGGCGTTTTGTTGCTGTTGAAAAACCATTCTGTTTTAGCACGTTTAGAAGTATGTTTGCTTGGTTTTGTACTGCCTCCTTTCCAAACAGGTCGATTTCGGATTTTAAAGCGTAGAATTGGCCGTTGTTTAGATTTAGCTTGATTAACGGTTTACCTTTGTAGTGGTAGCAGATAAAGCCGGCTTCACTGTTTAAAGAAACATTTTCTAGTTTAACTTTAGCTTTAGTTAAAGCAGTTTTTAATTGTTCACCTGACAAATTTGTGGAGAAAAAGCGTCCGCTCTTGTCAGCTTGCCACTGACGTGTGAGAGCTCTTTTTCCGCCTGTTTTTCCTGATGAGTCAGAGATAACCTCTAAGGGGAGAATTCTGGCAAAACTTTCTGCTTCGCTGTTTGTCTCTTTAATTGACACTTGAGTACCGCTCCCCCAAGATAACACTTCGGCGAGCATAAAAACTTTCAAGGTAATGACGGACGGGCTACTTTCAGGCGAAGCTTTGAATAGAAATGGAAAAAAGAAGAGTTATCCAAAGTTGTAGTGTTTTCGGATTTTCTCTTTGATTTCCCATGTGCATTTGAGTCCTTTAGGGAAAACCACGTAGTCGCCTGCGCCGAACTCGACGGTGCCGTCGGGGCATTTGACAGTAGCCTTCCCTTTAAGGATTAGGCAAGTCTCTTTTTCATCGTATTCCCATGGGAAAGTTGATTCCTCTTTTTCCCATATGGGCCATGATTCTGCGGCTTGTTTTTGTTCTGGAGTGGGCTTTGTAACTTTCGGTTTCATATGTTAAACCCCTGCTAAATAGTTGCTAAGCAGATGATTAATCTTACGTTGAATAGTAAATAACGAAGTTTACTCTTCGTCGTCGACGTTTCCTATAAGCTCCATGGGTTGCCCGCAGCAAACAAGTTTTCCTGCGCCTGCAACAACCACCTCAACAGAGTTGCCGCAGATTTTGCATAAGTATAGTTCTCCAACATTGGTCATATGTTCACCTCCACCAGCTAATTTTTCAGCGTTGAACCCCCGCGGTTTGTGGGTGCCACGTCAATTTGTGGTTTACCAGCAATTCAACCGCACAATATATAGGATATTTTGTTGTCACCTATAAAGCACTTTTTCAACAGTTGCCTTTGTTGTAATTATCTCTTCAAAGGTGCATTTACGGTTAAGCTCTAACGTTAAAGGTCCCTGATAGTTGAATTCCCGTAGTCTTTCGAGAAAGCCGATGAGACGCGGATCTTGCTGCAAAAAAGGTTTGTGCGCCCGGTTACTAAGGTGAACGTTGCAGAGCCTATT
>JBNVCD010000032.1:0-1294 GCA_050410875.1 Bathyarchaeia archaeon
TCAACAAAGAAGAGGCTTTTCGGCGAATTCTCAGTCAGCAACGTAATGTCAAGTTCGCTCTGCTTCTGTTTAAGTTTGTCAGTAAAATCGCTATAGTAAAGCTGAGCCAAATACTCGTCAGGCGCAAAGATCAGAAACTCCTGCTCTGTACGCTCAAGCAGCTCATCAGCCTTCAAAATTACCTGCTGCTCCCCCTCCAACATCTGAAACAGCTCTCTTTTGGCGCTCTCCACTTTCATCTGGGGAACAGACATCCAAAGCTCCACCAAACTCTGCTTTTCTTTCTCCAGCAACTTGATTTTCATCTTCTGCGCCTCAACAAGTACATCTATAGCCTTGTCAAGCGGCACCGCCGTGAACTTTAGAGGCTTCTCAAAAATCGAAAACAGAATCCCCTTCTTCTCCAAATCACGCAAAATACGATAGGTCTCAGTCCGATGCAAACTGATAGCTTCAGCAATTTCCCCAGCCTTCTTCTCGCCTGCCCTTGCAAGGTAAAGGTAAACTTTGATTTCATTCTTCAAAAGCCCAAACCGCGCCAGCGTCTCCTCAATTGTCGAAAGCTGCTTGGTGAAGCCTTTGTCACGCTTAACAAACTTGACCGCGTCGCTTTTTTCGTCGTAAATCTTCATTACATCGTCGCTTCGTTTTTGAACTGAGAGTTCCATTACACATTTCACCTTTAGTTTCCAAGTCTGTATTTTGCCTACTGATTTTAGCCGACTAAATATTAGACACTTGTGACTTCGAAATCTGGATTAAAAATCTGAATCCAAAATTCACTTTTAGTTTAAACCCTAAAAAAGAAGCAACCAACACAAAGGCTCAACGCAAAGAGCAGGTCACATTAGCCACCGTAAGGATACCTCGCGCATCAACACCACGCACCGAAACCACCATCGGATCAGCACGGTTTCTGGTGGCTGCAGTAAAAGAGCAAAAGTAAGTGCCGTTACCATAATCCAAAACAGTAAGCGACGCCGGAGTCAACCACTCCTCAGTTGAAAGCTCCCCGTCATACTCGTAGTAAACCGTAAAGTTTCCTGCAAGAGCATAAGTATCCTCATTGTAGAAAGTACATGTCACATTTACTTGCTTGTTAGTGTCTGTCAAAAGCTCATATTCGCCAGTTACAACAATCTTTGAGGTTACATTCACGGAGAAGTCGGATGAATAATCGGCGGAAGCGGAGGTGGAGCGTAAACTTACAGAGACATAGGCGCTGGAGACGCCTGTGCCGTTGGTCGCCCAAGAAAAACAGAAGCCTTCGCTGTAAGCCTCATCGGTGAGGGCG
>JBNVCD010000032.1:1304-11214 GCA_050410875.1 Bathyarchaeia archaeon
CAAACTCAAGGTAGGAGGTGTTTGCCACGAAGTATCTTAACTGGTTCAAATTGTCCTGCAGCAGTTGGGGGGCGCCGCCGTTAGAAACGTTTGCCAACGCGCTAGTGACCGCGTGGCGTACTGCCTGTTTGAGGGCGGCAAAACTTGAAGCCGCTGCAGAGGCAGCTGCAGGGGCACCCCTTTGGGTTTCTCTCACGTAAATCACCGTTGACAAAAGCAGCAGAACAACTATCAAGGAGGTGACGACTAAAACTTGTCCAGAACTTCCACGTTGAGCTTGCAGTCGCCGCATTTTTTAATTCACCACCGCTAGCTGCAATCGGATAAGATAAACGGCGTAGCTGGCGTTTGCTCTTGCACAAATGTAGTCAGCAGAGTAAACTCTGTCGGCAACCAAGCCGCCGTTGCAAATGAACACATCGTTGAGGCAAACCAGGTTTTGGTCAAATACGGTAACGTTAAACCATACGGCTGGAGAAAAGCACGATTGGAGAAGCCCTTTCAGGGCAGACCAGTTGCGGTTGGCAACCAACTCAGCAAGTTGGCCCTCAGCGTCTAGGCTAACCAGCGTTCTGTACGCTACAGAAGAAAGAACATTCGCCTGGCCATCAACGCGGCTATCGAATTTTTGGGATAGCGGGATAAGGCTAAGTGAGGAAAGGATCAGAACCGACGCAAAAAAAGCTTCGATTACTCGAATTTGCCCTTTTCGGTTTTTAAGCAACTTCACTTGGGGGCACCTCCAAAGCAAAGTGTAAGTTTGTAGAGTGCCCCTTTGACCGTGACTGTGTAGACAAAGAGGTTTTGCTCGGAGTTTGAAAAGTCAGCGCCGACGTCTTTTGGCAGCTGTGGGTATGAAGTCCACTCAGCGAAGGTTTCTGTTCCGTTTGTGCCAGTGGTCACCAGCACAATGGGGCTTTTGTCTAAAAACGCAGGTATCACGTAGGAGGCATCGGAGGCGGAGGTGAGGTTAGACGCGTAGCTGTATGACAACGCGACGCTCCGGGATAACGCCACAGTTGGATAGTTTTTAGAAACCGCCAAAGAGTAGTTGATCGGGCTTTGACGCAGAAACGTGTGGTTTGGCTGCGGCTCCGCTGCCAAGTGACCAAACAAGTAAGCGGAGTACGCGGTTACTCTTTCATCGAAGGATGCGCGGGCGAACACCACAAGTAAAGCTGCGCCGCTTGAAGTTGTAGGTACCTGTAAAGTCAAGTAGCCCACCCCCGAAGCAGAAGTTGAATTGGAGATTTCGCCTACAAAATCCGGGGCAACAAGGTAACCTTTCAGCGTTGCCTCTACGCCTTCGGCGTCGTGGCTCACCGAAACCGTAAAAGTGTAGGTGACGTAGTCGCCTGCGCTGCTGTTGCCTGAAAGCGCCACATCAACGTTCAGCATCTGGCTGAGGGAAACGCTAAAAGCCAAATTAGTTAACCGTGCACTTTTAGACATGTCAAGGTAAGAAAGAGCATACAAGTTTTCACTGCTAAGCCTACTGAGCTTGTCCACGTCTAAAGCGTACGCCGCTGTAGAACCAGATTGGGCAAGACCGAAAGCGGTCGGAGGCTCAGCGTTTGCGCCCCACTCAACTGGAGAGCCCACGCTTGTAACTATGTGGTCCGCTATAGCCTGCAAGTAAGCCTGCTCATTTAGGTCTTGAACGCTGTTTATCTGGGTTTGCATAGCTCCCGCTAAGAAAGCAGTCGCTATGACAGCCACGCTGACCAGCAAAGAACACGCAAAGAAAGTGTCAATTGTAACTGTAGGAATCTTATTTTCCTCCCCATTAACTCATAGTAGGCGACAAACCAAACATGCCAGACAGCAGTTGCTGAGACAGCACCAACGACACATAAGCAATCCCTGCAAGCATTGCAGAATACTGGAAGCCAGCGCCAAAGTTGCCTTCGCTGATTTTCCCAATGAAGAAACCGGAGATCCAGCATTGCAGAATTATGCCGACGGCGAAGATGCGCATTTGACTCTGCATCGCCAAGAAAGCAACCGAGGAAAGACTGCTGCCCACGACAGAGGACATCATATAAGTCGTTATAGCCACAATGGTGGTGGTCACCGCAATCAGAATACTCCATATGCCAGCAAGCATAATGTAAGGGCGCAGCAGGGCACGCTTGTTAATTTGCAGTTCACGCTCTTTTTCACTGTACTCGGAGAGTATCTCCAGCGACGGCGTAGCGTTCCCACCGATTTCGATAGTTTCAATAATCATGGCAAAATTTAACGTGACAAACCAGCTTTTGATTTCCTTGCTCAAGTTAGCAAAAGTTTTACGCAGAGGTACACCCCACTCAAGCTGGCTGCGTAAAAGCTCCAAAAACCTTGAAAAGCCTCCGTAGCCTTTGCGTTTTGCCGCTTGTATGAGGCTTTTTTCAGGGGAAAGCCCAATCTTGTTTGCCTCGGTGACATCGCGTATGAAGTGAGGAATAGAATCCTCCGCGTTGTAGTTAACCTTGGCAATTCGGCGATATTGAACGGCGGGGATGAGGGAGCCCACCACCAGCGCAACGGTGGCGATTTCAGGCAGCCCCAGCGGCGCTAGAGAATCAAACATGGACGGAAACAGGACAAGCAAAAAAATTAGAGCTAAAACGGGCACTACAATCACGACGGCTTTTTTGTAGAGTTTTGAGAGGTCTACAAAAGCGCTCTTTTGCATGTTATGCGCCAGCATTATAAAGATAAGCGAAAGCACAGGCATAAAGATGAACGCTATGATATACGACATCACAGGCGAAATGGGCAGAGAACTAGCAGACAAAATGTCTATCACGCTTGTTGAGGAGAAAACAACAAATAAAATGTAGGTGCACAAAACCACAATTAACATTACGGTGTAAGCTTCAACTAACGTGGCAATTCTCTCGATGGAGCGCGTCATAGCGTTGTTGCGCAACTCAAAAATAACCTTAAGCTCGCTGCGCAAAAAATCAACCAGTTTGCCGCCGCTCCGCACAGAAGACACAAAACCGCCCAGAAAGTTCCGATACAGCTTAGAAGCTGTCGCTTCAGCCCGCTGATGCAGCACCGTAAGCGGGTCTTTACCTAAAATCTCCACTTGCCGGATTACCTCTTCTGCCTCCTTTCGGAAGTTAGGCAAAAAGGAAAGTTTACGCATCCGCTTCCAGCTGTCATAAGGTGAAACTCCGCCGGCTGACAGCAAAGTAAAAATCATAACTACAAAGGGCAATTCCTGTTCAAGCTTCTCCCGCTCCTCACTCGCAGCACTGCTAATTTTACCTAGAATCTTGCCTATAAAACCACTTTGCGCTTTCAATCACTCAAACTCCTTTAACATGCGACCGAGCCGCGTCCTCCACGTTGACTGAACTGTAGAGAGCTTTGTGCACACTGCGAAAGTCACGCAACCCCCGCTCCACCATCTTCAACAGGATCTGCTTCCTACGCTCAAACTCCTGCATGACAACGCTGAAGGGCACATCCAAACTTTTAGCAATCTTATCCAGCAGATAGCTACCCTCAAGATTCGCTTGGAAGTAATCTCCCGAAGCATTCCACTTAAACACGTCATGAATTCCACCGTTGCTATCAATTTCTGAAATCCGCACAAACTTTCGGCTAGACGTCTTCTTGTCAAACCCAAGAAAAGTCGGAGTCTTAACCTGCTTAACCACGATGACACAGTTCATAAGCGGCAAAATCCCCTGCGGTATATTCATAGGCGGCTGCGTTAAACGCTTAATCACAGTCTCCACATCCTCAGCGTGCAACGTGCACATGCCACCGTGACCCGTAGCCAAAGCCTGAAACAAAACATACGCCTCTTCACCTCTAACCTCACCAACCAAAATCAACGCTGGCCGATGACGCACAGCCGACTTGATGAGGTCATACAGGGAAACCTCGCCTTCGTTTAAACCGCCAAAGCCAGGACGAGAAATAGTGGAAACCCAGTTCTCCTGAGGCAAATTGATTTCAGAAACCTCCTCAACAGAGATCATTTTAAAATCAGGTCTAACCAGACACGCAATAGCGTTCAACGCCGTAGTTTTCCCTGCACCAGTCGGACCCACCACCATGACAGACATTTTGTTCTCCATCAGCAACCACAAATACGCAGCAATCGACTCGTCAATAGTCTCGTTTGTTATCAGATCCACAATAGTTATGGGGTCCTCACGGAACTTCCTGATGGTAAAACTTGTACCCGCAGGCGTAGTCTCTTTACCAAAAGAAACCGCAAGCCGATGCTTTCCAGGCAAAGTCAAATCCACTATGGGGTGAGCAATGCTAACATGCTTGCCTTGCCTGTGCACCACCCGAGTTATAAAGTCGTCAAGTTCATCCTCATTTGTATAAATTATGTTTGTCCGCATGTTCTCGTATTTCCGATGATACAAAAACACAGGTTTGTTGACCCCCAAACAGCTTATGTCTTCAATGTAGGGATCACACATAAGACCGTCAATTTTACCGTACCCTATGAGCTCTTTCTCAAGATAGTAAGTTATCTTCCGTAAACTAACTTCGTTGACGCTTCCCACAACATCCTTATTTTCATCGAGTATCTTTGGAAACTGCCTTTTAAACGAGTCTTCAAGGGTTTCATCGGGGCGGGGAGCCTTCAACTGAAACTCAAGCGTATTTTTCAGCTGGTTAAAAGCGGAACGCTCCTGCCGGTTCATAGTCAACTCGTCAACAACGTAGAGGTAGCCTCCCTCAGATTCATCTTGAAAGACCCATGCGTAAGAAAACGGAGGCTTAAGAGGGTAACTCTCCACTTGAACGTAACCCTCGGGCACACGCCAACCTTGGATGCCCAAGTAGCCAAGCAACTCCTCCTCAGAAGTGCCAGTTTTTTCTTGTTCTTCAACTTCCTCATTTTTCTTTTTTCCCAACCTCAACTTTAGCTACCTCCATAAAGCATCAAACTTACGCCAGCGGCGCCGCCACTGTACTGTAGAAAAGCCGACGCACCTGAACCGCTTATGTAAGTGCCTGACGCGGCAACTGTAACAGGTATATCCACCCGCCTTTGACCAGAAAGCACAACTGCGCCAAAGCCCGCTTCAACCCACGCTCTCGTGGAGTCATTTGCGACGTGCAGGCAGTACCTTTGATTTCCAATTAGCGCCGGAACGTCAAGGCGCAAAGTTACCGTGAAGTTTTCTGTCTGACGCGAAACGGTTAACTCGACACATTTTGCCGCAACATACTTGGCTATGCTGTACAACTGCTGCTCCTCGGCTTCACGTTTTACGTTAGCAACAGAAAAAGCGCAAGCGGCAACAATAAGAGTGCCAACTATAACAGAGGCAAAAAGCGTGTAAACGTAACCTGGAATAATAGAGGGCATTACCGGAGGCACCTCTCAAGTTTTACGTTTGCCTCAACAACTTCAACGTTGATCACTGCGCCGGCGTCGGTACTTGAAATGGGAACTGTAACCTGCCCGCTACTCTCACACAGAAAAGAAGACACAGCTAAAGAGTTCAGCTTGTAAGAAACAGTATACGTCATAGTTGTCACAGTCGTGCTGGAGCAGGAAATTTTCAGAGGAACCCTGCCGTACAAAGCCACAGCTTCAGAAGAATTCAAGTTGACCACGTACACGCGCACCACGTTAACTGAGCGGCCACCTTCGGTGCCTAACGCAACAGAAGATACCACAGGTCGGTAACGCAAAAGAAGCTCAGGGTGCTCCACACCGTGCTGTATGGAAACCTGCGAAACTAACGAGCCAGACTGGTTAGCTATGGAGCGACTGTCACCTCTCAGGTAGAGACCAGTATCAGGCGACTCAGAATACGGCAGCTGATAGGTAACCTGCCCCACCGTCTGAGCAAAAACCGTCTGGTTTAAGTCTCCTCCATCGCTAACGCTGATGGAAAGCAAACCAGTTGCAGGCTCCACGCAAAGTTTCCCACCGTAATCACCCATCTCCAACGTCCGCGCCGAGCCCGGCTGCCACACAACAGCAAGAACGTCCCCGTCGATCGCCAAAAAATCCTGCTTTGCCGCAGAAACCTTCAGACTTTGACTGCGCGCGTTAACTTTTTCAACCGCAAAATAGTAAGTCACCGAAATTAAGCCAAGAGTAGAAACAAAAAGTATGAGAAAAGTAGCAGGCAAAGTCAACGCCCACTTGGACCTAAAGAACCTGCGTAACCGCAATATCAGCCAAGCACATTTAGGTCTTGTCAACGTTAACGTCGCCTCCTAAGCCAACTTAGGTAAACAAGTCTTAGAAAACGCATTAAGCCATTTGTGCGTCATAACAACTACATATTGCACCAACGTGCAACTTTGAAAAACGCGCAAAAACCACAGTACACTACACCACAACACAAAAAAGCAAAGGCAATAAAACAGCGAAAAACCGTGTTAAAAAAAGAAAAGAAAGGGTGGGGGTTTGTTTTGTTGGCTCGTTTTAGCTTGATTCTACGTTAGTTTCCTTGTAGTACATTGCTTGTGACGTGAAGACCGTTATTGCTACTGTTAAGCCGATGTCGTTGACGGTGATGCTGTCTGGGCTAGCTATGTAGATTATCATGGTTTTACCTGATTCAAGAGTCAGGTCAGTTGAGGCTTGCTCAAATGTGTAGTTGCTACCAACGCTTATAGTGCCGCCGTCGCGAAGGGTTGCGTTGAAGGATAGGTCAGCGGATACAGAGTCTGTGGTGATGTTGTAGAAGACGTTGGTCCATGAAACTTCTTGACCTCTAACGGTCAATTTGTCAATGACCACGTCACGTCCACCAGTGTTTATGATCATGATTGCCGCTTCAGAAGAATACGAAGAACCATTTGGCGCATACCACACATGCTGCTTGGTGAGGTGTAAGCTTTCCTCTTGAACGCGAGTGCTAGTTACGTTGATGGCAAAGTAGGTGACGACGCCTGCGAGCAGCACTGAAACCACAAGGATAATCAGCGTAGTTACGACTGTACTTAGAGCATATCGGTTTTTCAGTATGTTTCTCATTTTTATCACTGAAAAAGCAATACGCACGTTTTGGATAAGTAAATTTGTGCGTCTAAAAAGCCTACAACATTACACGGATGAGAACATGAAAACAAAAAAAGAAAAAATGATGTTTTTATGATGTTGAAACTGCTTGTACGTTGGCTTCTCTGTAGTACATTGCTTGTGCGGTGTACAGCGTTATGCTGACTGTCAAACCGATGTCGTTGATGGTAATTGAGTCGGGGTTGACGATGTAGATCAGTAACGTGTAGCCTGACTGCAACACGAGGTCACTGTTGGCCACTTGGAAGGTGTATTCTGTGTTGTCGAAGGTCACCTTGTTTGTGCCGCTGATGTTGAAGTTGTATATGTAGGACATGTCGGCGGAGATGGGGTTGTTGGTTGTGCAGTAGAGCACAAGTTGCTTGTTTGTGCTATCGGAGTTGTTCCAAGCGCATTCTTGACCTCGAACAGCCAGTTTGTCTATGACTATGTCTCTACCGCCCGTGTTAATCACCATCAGTGAAGCCTGCGAGTAAGCAACTGTGCCTGTGGTGGCGGTGGCGTTATGCCAGATGTGCTGTTTGGTGAGGTGTAAGCTTTCCTCCTGCACACGGGTGCTAACGACGTTGATGGCAAAGTAGGTGACGACGCTGGCTAGCAACACGGAGATTACTAGTATGATGAGGGTGGTGACTACTGTGCTTAATGCATAGCGGTTTTTTAGCAGTTTG
This sequence comes from Bathyarchaeia archaeon, assembly GCA_050410875.1. GTDB lineage: Archaea > Thermoproteota > Bathyarchaeia > Bathyarchaeales > Bathycorpusculaceae > JADGNF01. The sequence continues at coordinate 8,985 of JBNVCD010000032.1, forward strand.
CTGAAGGTGTTCATTGCGTTTTTTCACCTCCTAAACCAGTTGCGTTTAGCAATGGTCGGCTAAGTGTAGAAAATGTGAACCAAGTGTTTCGTGTTTTGAGGTTTATTCCAAATTTGAGTGTTTTTGGTGGTTTCATGGTTTTCGCCGACTTTTTTCTTTGAAACATTGAATGGCAGTTTTCTTATAAAAGTATTCTGTCGTAAGACTCAATATTATTGCTCTTACTTAACACTCACAAGCCAGAATCAAACTCGCCGCCAACACCAACAACGGCAAACACTTGCGAATGCACACTTTTACTTGCAAACAACATGTAGCACCAGTTGTCTATTGTATTTGTGTGCGTAACATGGTACACCACACAGATTCATGCGCAACCCAAACAACTTGCACCACCATAGACCAGTGCCCACACATATTCAAAGTTTACAACAGCAACCAATTTCACACACCAAAAGCAAATCGCCACACAACACTTATACACGTAACCACAAAAACACAGATCTCACCAATCAGCAACAAACTAATGCAACCCCGCAGAGCCCCCAACATGTATTCCAATGCAAAAAAGCCACAGTACAATCACAATGTTAGACGACGCAGCACAAACAACACAAAACAATTAAAAAGCGCCTACTGCAGAAAATAAAAAGAGACCGAGTTGAGTTAAGGCTACTCTTCCATCATTATCAAAGTAAGAGTTGACCTCACCTTAGGCAGCGACCTCACTCGTTTGGTAACCATTTCTTTGAGTTCTTCCATGCTATTAGCTCTGATTTTGGCAATGATGTCGTAGACGCCGTAGGAAAAGTAGGCTTCCTCAACGCCTTCAACGCTCCGCAACCCCTTTAAAACTTCATCCTCGGAACCTGACTCTACATTTATCAGCACAAAGGCTCTAGGCATACAAATTCTCCCTCTACCATATAAGAGGAAGTAAAATTAAAAAGGTTATGCAAAAAAGGGAGCCGAACAAAGAGAAGAAACATTTTCACAGCATCACCCCATACGCTACACCTAATTTGATAGGAGTTACGCGGAACACAGGTTAACCTCATAAAAACCTAAAAACACGTATTTTTTAGAGAATTGCTACGCCGCATCTAATCTAACCTGGGCCTCTACCCATAAGCTGCAACGTAGAATGAACACTTACAATATGTTCAAGAGCGCTTACTTTGCCGAATACAAAAAGTGTTATTTAGCAGAGCCATGCTTCTTGTCTTGGTGCACAGTTTGCAGTTTGAAGGAAGAGACATAACCTCGATCGACGACTTCACTCAAGAAGAGATCAACTATGTCCTAAAAGTCAGCAAGACCATGGAGCCCATCGCCGCAAAAGGCTCAGACGTGCTCAAAGGAAAAATTCTTGCAAACCTGTTTTTTGAACCTTCCACGCGTACGCGGCTAAGTTTTGAAGCGGCAATGCTCAAACTCGGCGGCTCCACAATAGGCTTCGGCGACGTAGAGAGCACCTCTGTTAAAAAAGGAGAAAACTTGGCAGATACTGTCCGCACCGTGGAAAATTACGCGGACATAATTGCCTTAAGGCATCCACTTGAGGGGGCAGCAAAACTTGCAGCGCAATTCGCAAAAATTCCAGTAATTAACGCGGGCAGCGGCGCCGAAGAGCACCCAACGCAGGCGCTGTTAGATCTTTATACGATAGAAAAAGAAAAGCAAACCATTGACGGCTTAAAAATTGCCTTGGTTGGAGATTTACGCTATGGACGAACAGTCCACTCACTGTGCTATGCACTCTCCAAGTATAACATAGAGTTAACTTTGGTTTCGCCTGAATCTTTGCGTATGCGACGGGAAGTGCTGCGGAAGATACAAAACAAAATTCCAGTCACAGAAACACAAAACTTAGAGAAAGTCATTCCCCAAATAGATGTCTTATACGTCACAAGGATACAGAAGGAAAGATTTCCCGACCAAGCTGAATACGCCAAAGTTAAAGGGGTCTACAGAGTAGACCTAAAAACTATTGCAAACGCCAAAAAAGACCTTATTATTCTTCACCCCTTGCCTAGGGTTGACGAAATTGCCCCTGAAGTTGACCATACACCCCAAGCGCGTTACTTCCAGCAAGTTTGGAATGGCATCGTAGTCAGGATGGCGCTGTTAACACTTGTTTTAGGAGCGTCAAAATGAGCGTCAAGCAAATTTGAACCGGTCAAAGGTCACAACGCTGCTAATAGCGCCACATGAAGGACATTTATGCAAC
>JBNVCD010000033.1:0-11188 GCA_050410875.1 Bathyarchaeia archaeon
CGAGTATGTGGCGACGACTGTGTAGGTGGGATTTGCAACTACAGCATAAGTAACTGTGACTACCCAGCCGGCGCTTGTGTAGACGTAGGTTTCACTGCCTAAAAGACCCGCATCTTGCTTACCGCCGCTCCAAGACAGATTATTCATGAACGGCGCAGCTTCAGCGTGACTGCCCCGGATAAAGTTCATGGCTAAATCGCGGATTTGGTCTACAACAGTGTTCTCTGCTGGAGAACCAGTTGACGTGAGTTCTGCAAGTGGGTGAGTAGCGCTTGAATTGCTAGAGTTGATAAGCAACCAAACGCTGTACCCGCAAGCGACTACGACGATGACCGCCGTAATTGTTAGTAGCAAAAGTTTATGTGGTTTCATTTTTCATCTGCCCCTACGGAAGGTTAGTGATTATAATATTTAACATCTTCTCGATTAGTCAAAAATATAAAATTCGTGAAAAAAGAGGGGAACTTTTAGACCGCTACGTGCTCTTATTGAGCGAGACAGTAACTAGTCTCCGTGATGCCGCTGGTTGCCCAGTTGCCTTCCCAGCGGAGAGCGTAGGGTACTGAGACGAGGGCTTCTTCGCAGGGGACGTTGTAGGTTACTGTTATTTTGTAAACTGGATCCGTCACTACAGGGTAACTCAGCGTGGCCAGCCACCCTGAGCTTGTATACGTGTATGTCTCTGCGCCTATCAGGTTTTCAGGTGTTACTCTGCCGCCGGTCCACTCGAATTTGCCCATAAAACACGCCGTTTCAGGGTGATTTGTTTTGATGTATTCTACGGCGGCGTCGCGAATTTGCTCATGAAGTGTAAGTTTGGGCACAGGTTTGTTTGGTTGCTGCTCAGTTTGCTCGTGTGCGGCGCTGATTGCCCAGCAGGCTCCAGCTACGCTACTGAACACGAGTAACATGACTACGAGGGAAACAATTTTTGGATGTTTCATTTGTTTTTCACCGCCTCGCTGGTATGCCAGAGTTATCTTATAGCGCTATGCTTTGGAACAAAAAAGGCAAAAGTTGGACAAGGCTGTTCTAAAAGTTGAACACGCCCGCCAATCTAAGTGATGATGTTTCGTAAGCCTGCGTTTTTAGCGAGTTCAACGGCTTGCTGCTTTTCTTGTTTGGTGAGGGCTCTGCGGAGTTCAGGTAAGCTGTGCGCTTGCCATTGAGGGCGATACTGGAACATGAGGTTCACTCGTGTTTCCACACCCAAGTGCTCAGCTATCCAGTTCAAAATGGGCGCAGTGCAGCAGTCTAAATGGTTAGGTAGGACCAGTATGCGCACGATCAGTTCGCCGTACTCTTTTGCTTTTAGGTGATTTGCAGTGCAAACTTCCCAATAGTTAGGTGCGTCAGAAATTCTTTCGGCGCAGTCGCCTGGTCCATATTTGAAGTCTAAAAGGTAAACGTCAACGAAGCCGGCTAGCAGCTGAGCTGTTTGGGGGCTGTAGTAGCTGTTTGAGTTCCAAACTACAGGAACATTTGCCTCCACATGTTTGAAGACTTGCAACCAGTGGTTCAGCCACGGGGTGGGTTCGCCGCCCACGAGATTCACGTTTCGGCAGCCGCCTGCACGGAGGCTCTCCACCTCAGCCGCCAAGGCTTTTGGGGTGTACTCAGAGCCTTTTTCTGCCCACTGGCTGATGGCCCAGTTTTGGCAGTGTTTACAGCGTATGTTACAGCCCATGGTGAAGATTGTTCCTGACGGCACCAGTTCAGGTTCTTCGCCTAGATGCGGGAAAATGCTGGAAACCATGAACGTGCCGCCGCATCTGCAGTAGCCCACTTTGCCTGCTGTGCGGTCGACGCGGCAGTTTCGGCTGCAGAAATGGCAGTTCCGCATGATGCGACGTGAAAGCTCCAGTTTCAAGTCAAAGTAAGATTTCTCAGGAACCTCTGAGGCTTCAAAGCTTTTTTGCTGATCCGTTTGGAGTTCAATGCTGCAGAATTGCTTGGTGAGTTTGGCGTGTTCCCGCCACAGCTCCTCTGCGGCATCGTGGTTGGTGAATTTTGCTGGGAGCTGTTTGGCTATTTTGAATTTGGCTATTTGACGGTTTTGTGTGACGGCGAAGTAGCGGGCTAAACTTTTCTTTGCCAGAGGCTCTTCAAAAACGGCTTCAGCGTCGGGTCTTAGGAGCTTCCACATTGACTTTCAATGATTAAAAAGAGGCGCAGGTGGTATTAAAATAAGGCATATGGGAACGCTGAGCCTTTTGGGTGCAGTTGCCCTTTGATTGGTATGTATTGTCCGCAGACGGGGCAGCGCATGTCCTTTGTGAGGTTCCAGCGGGTGATTTCAAAGCTGTAACGTTTAATCACGGTTTCGTTGCAGTTGGGGCAATAGGTGTTTTCGGCCGGGTGACCGGGTACATTTCCCAAGTAGACGTAGTTTAAACCGGCGTCTTTGCATGTCATGTAAGCGTGCTCCAGCGTCTCCACGGGCGTTGCAGGCGTGGTGGTCATCTTGTAGTCTGGGTGGAAACGCAGCAGATGAAACGGTGTGTCGCTCCCCAAGTAATCTTTGATCCATTTGGCCATGTCCTTTATTTTTTCCATGTCATCGCCGATTTTGGGGATAACCAAGTTTGTGATTTCTATGTGCACTCCGTGTAGCTTGAGCTCTTTTAGGGCGTCGTAAATTGGGGAAACGTTTGGCACGGCCGAGAAGGTCTTGTAGAAGTTGGGGTCGCCTGCCGCCTTAAAATCGACGGTGGCGGCGTCCAAGAAAGGCGCGATCAGCTTGACGGCTTCAGGGGTCATGTAACCGTTGGTTACGAAAGTGTTAAAGAGCCCTGTTTGATGGGCAATTTTCGCTGTGTCTAGGGCGTACTCCATGTAGATTGTGGGTTCAGTGTACGTGTAGCTGACGCCGTGGCAGCTTTTTTCCCGCGCCAGCTTAACCACGTCTGCAGGCGGGAAATTTTTGCCCGAGATTTCTTTTTCTTGGCTGATCATCCAGTTATCGCAGAATTGACAGCGAAAATTGCAGCCTACCGCCGCGATGGACATTACTAAAGCGCCCGGGTGAAAGTGAGATAGAGGTTTCTTGCTTATGGGGTCAACGCATGCTGAAACCACTTTGCCGTAATTTAGAGAGAACAATGTTCCACCCTCGTTTTTACGCACTAAACAGAAGCCTGTTGAGCCGTCGCTGATGAGGCAACGTCGTGCACAAAGGAAACATTTGACTTTGTTGTCTGCCTGTTTTTCGTAAAGTAAGGCTTCATGCAGTGTCGACATAAAGACCCCTTTCGCACCTTGATAAATCAGAGTTAGGGAACAGTGTAAAAAAGGGGTTTTTGGCTTAAAAAACTATTCAGATTTATCTTGAAGCAGGTTATGGAAACACGTGGGTTTACCTGTGTGGCACACGGGGCCTTTCTGCTCCACGAGGTACAGCAGCGCATCGTAGTCGCAGTCAGCAATAACCGCCCTTATTTTCTGTGTGTGTCCTGAGGTTTCGCCTTTCATCCAAAGTTGCTGGCGTGATCTGCTCCAGTAGTGTGCAAAACCGGTTTGCAACGTTTTTTCTAGGGCTTCCTTGTTAGCGTATGCCAGCATGAGCAACTCTTTGCTGTTGGCGTCTTGCACCACGACGGGTATGAGCCCATCCATCTTTTTCCAATCAAGCTTCTGTAACAGCGCTTCGTCCATCATGAACGGATTGTCACCCCCTGCTTGCGCAAGTACTCTTTGATGACTGGCACGGGGTATTTGTTGTAGTGGAAAACTGAGGCTGCTAAAGCTGCATCCGCCTTACCTTTCGTGAACGCCTCCAAGAAGTGTTCCGGTTTACCTGCGCCGCCACTGGCTATAACTGGTACAGTTACTCTTTCGGAGAGAGCACGCGTCAACTCAAGGTCGTAGCCGTCTTCTGTGCCGTCACGATCCATCGAAGTTACTAAGAATTCTCCTGCGCCCAGCTCCGTGGCTTTTGTTGCCCATTGCAGAGCGTCGATACCGGTGGGTTTGCGTCCGCCGTAAGTGTAAACTTCAAACCAAACTGGACCCTCACGGGTTTGCACCGTAACTTTATCCGGCGCAATGTTTCGGTTGCGCTTGGCGTCTATGGCAACCACTACGCATTGCTGCCCGAAAAGGTCAGTAAGCTGGGTTATTAAGTCAGGATTCTGCACTGCCGCAGTGTTGACGGAGACTTTGTCGGCGCCACTGCACAGGATCAGCCGTGCATCTGCTGTGGTTCGGATGCCGCCGCCCACAGTGAAGGGGATGTTTATTGTTTTGGCTACGCCTTCCACTATGTCGCGTAGGGTTTCACGGTTATCTGAGGATGCAGTTATGTCTAGGAAAACTAGTTCGTCTGCGCCTTCGTCAGAGTAACGTTTTGCTAATTCAACAGGGTCGCCTGCGTTTTTTAGGTTGAGGAAGTTTATGCCTTTTACGACGCGGCCGCCTGTGACGTCCAAGCATGGGATTATGCGTTTAGCTAAGGGCGTTGATTATGCCTCCTTGACTGTTTTTATGGCTTCTTTCAACGTGAATCTGCCCTCGTAGAGTGCTTTTCCAACCACTGCGCCTGTCACGCCTATTTTTTTGAGGGCAACCAAATCTTTCAAGTTGCCTATACCTCCCGCCGCGATTATGTTCACGTGTGGATGTTGGCAGGCTTGACGGAGCGTTTCAAGGTCCGGCCCCTCAAGCATGCCGTCTTTGACTATTGATGTTATTAGGAAGGTTTTGACGCCCATTCTAGAAAATTTTTCCAGCGCTTCAGTTACTGTAAACGGCGTGGGGGTCTGCCAGCCTGAGACCATGACTTTGCCGTCTTTGTTATCTAACGCCACGATCAAGTGGTCGCCGCCGAACTTTTTCTGAACACGTGTTACCACAGTGGGGTCACTGAAGGCTAGTACACCTAGTATAACGTAGTTTATGCCTGAGTTGAGAAGGCGTTCTACGGCTTCAAAAGAGTGAATGCCGCCGCCAACTTGGACGGGTAAAGCTGTGGCTTTGGCGACCTCCACCGCTACGTCGAGGTTGCTTCCACGCTTGAACGTTGCGTCTAAGTCAATAATGTGTAGTCGCTCGGCGCCTTGGCTTTTCCACTTTAACGCAACCTCCACAGGGGCACCTAGTTGATCGTAGAATTTGGCGGTGTTTGGGTCACCACGGCTTAAACGAACTACTTTGCCGTTTATCAAGTCAATCGCTGGGATAACCTGCATTGTCAGTCACCTAGCTACTATTCTGGCGAAGTTCCGCAGAATCCTCAGCCCCACGTCTCCGCTTTTTTCAGGGTGAAACTGCGTACCAAAAATGTTTCTGTCAGCTACAGCGGAGGTGAAGACTTCGCCGTATTGGGTTTGAGCGCAAATTACAGTTTTATCCTCCGGTTGGGGATACAGTGAATGTACAAAGTACACGTAAGCACCGTCGGAGACGCCGTCGAACAGTGCAGTTTGCTTTACGATGTGCAGCGAGTTCCAGCCCATGTGTGGAATTTTCAAGTTTCCTTTTAAGCGGATGTTTTTTCCTTTGAAGAAGGCTAAACCTTCACCTGGGCCTTCTTGGCTTGCTTGAAAGAAAAGTTGGAGTCCGAGGCAGATGCCAAGTATGGGGGTGCCGTCTTTGACGGCGTCTACTAAGTCAGATTTTATTGGTTCCAGCGCTTTGGCGGCGGCTGTAAAGTTTCCCACGCCGGGTAAGGCTATTGCGTCGGCTTTTTTCAGCTGCGCTGCAGGCGGCGTAATTTTTGCGTTTAAGCCAGCGTTTTCCAAGGCGACTTTGAGGCTGAGCAGGTTGCCCACGCCGTAATCGATGATGAATACCTGTGGCATCAGATTGCTCCTTTTGAGCTGGGAACTCCTTTTCTCCGCGGATCCATGGCTATTGCTTGCTTTAGGCTGAGCGCTAAGGCTTTGACGGCGGCTTCTGCTTTGTGGTGGTCGTTGCCTCCGTATTCAGTCCAAACGTGGATGTTTGCTGCAAGCGAGGTGGATAGGGTTTCAAAGAAGTGGGTGATGTCTTCCGTTTGCATGTCTTCAATTTTTTTGCCACGTAACTTCAAGTTGACAACGGCGTAGGGACGTTTGACAAGGTCTACGGCGGCGGAAGCTAACGAATCATCCATGGGTACAGCGGCGTAGCCGAAGCGGTTTATGCCTTCGCGGTTGCTTAGGGCTTTGCTGAGGGCGTCGCCTAGGCCTATGGCTAAGTCTTCTATGGCGTGGTGTTTGAGGTCGCCCTTCACTTTAGCTGTGACGTCGATTAGGCTGTGTGTTGCAAAGGAGGTTAACAGGTGGTCAAAGAAGCCTACGCCTGTGTCCACTTCGATTTTGCCTTCACCGTCGAGGTTTACTTTAACAGTGACTTCGGTTTCGCGGGTTTTCCTGTAGACTTCGGCTGTTCTCATGTTTATTCACCCATGTACTCTTTTAGGGCTGTGACGAGTTTAGCGTTCATGTCAGGTAAACCAACTGTGCTCCGTAAGCAGTTTTCGTAGATGAGTAGCTTGCCAAGTTTCTTGATTACTAAACCCTTCCGTAGAGCGCTTTCGTAGACGCCTTCGTAGGGTTTGGAGGTGTTGAAGAGCACAAAGTTCGCCTTCGAATCGAACGCTTGGACACCTTTTATCTGGTTGAGTTGATTTATGAGTTTTCCGCGTTCTGCCTTGAGTGCCTTGACGCTTTCCTGCACGAGATTGATGTTCTCCAGCATCTTCCTGCCCATACTCAGGGATACAACGTTAACTGGGTAGGGTGCAGGTGTTTTATCAAGTGCCCTAGCGAGGTTTGGGTGAGCTACGGCGTAGCCCAGTCTGAGTCCTGCTAAACTGAAAGCTTTAGAGAACGTGCGTAGCACGATTAGGTTTTCGTATTTGCTGATGAGGGGAACCACTGAGAAGTCAGCGTACTCGGCGTAAGCTTCGTCAACCAGTACTATGCCTGGAAATTCTTCGGTTAGGGCTTGGATTTCTTCCAGTTTAAGTTGGTTTGCGGTGGGGTTGTTTGGGGAGCACAGGTATAGGAGTTTGCTGTTTCTGTTGAAGGCGCTGCGCATGCCGTCCATGTCTATGGAGAAGTCGTTTTTCAGGGGCACCGCGACGAAGTTGGCGTTTTGGTACTGTACGCAGTACTTGAAAACTGTGAATGTTGGAGTGAAGGTTACCGCGTTGTCGCCTGCCTCTAGGAATATGCGGATGACACGTTCCATGACTTCGTCGCTGCTGTTTCCTATGGTTATGCTGTCAACGGGGACTTTGAGGTAGTCGCTGATTTTCTCTTTGAGGCGCATTTCTTCTTCTTGGGGGTAAATTCGGAAGTCGCACTCTTCCGCCACCTGCTTGAGGAGGGGGATAACTTTTTCTCGTGGGATGTAGAGGTTTTCGTTGTAGTTTAACTTCACGATGTCGCTAACTTTGAGTCCGTATTGCTTTGCTATGGCCTCGTTGGTTTTTTCAGGCGTGTAATTTTCAGAGTCTTGTAGCCTTGCAATTTTCTTTTCCAGCCACTGTTTACACGGGGAGTTCATTCTTTGAACCTCGCTTCCACTGCCCTGTAGTGATTGGGAAGTTGCTCGGTGTCCGTGAGCACTTTGATGCTGTCTTTAACTCTCCGCAAGCCCTCTTTGGTGCTTTCCACTATGTTAACGCGCCGCGCAAAGTCAAGGACGCTCAACCCCGAGAAGGAATGCCCAAAGCCTGCGGTAGGCAACACGTGGTTAGTTCCACTGGCGTAGTCACTTAACGCGACGGGACTGTAGGCGCCAACTAGAATGACGCCTGCAGAAGTTATTTTTTCAGCGATTTTCTGCGCATCCCGAGTTATAACTTCCAAGTGTTCAGGAGCAAAAACATTTGCCAGCTCAACCATCTCCTCTACATTTTGGCAGACAATTATGAAGCCATAAGTTGAAAGCGCAGCTTGAACTATGTCGGCGCGTTCTGTTGAGGCAGACAGCTCCTCTAACGCTGCTGCTACATCAAGGGCAAACGTTTTGGAGGTTGTGATGAGACCTGCAACGCTGTCTGCGCCGTGTTCTGCCTGAGAAATCATGTCCGCCGCAACCACTCTTGGGTTGGCTGTTTCGTCTGCTAAGACAAGAACCTCGCTGGGTCCAGCGGGCATGTCGATGGCTACATCTTGGGAAACCAAAATCTTCGCCATTGTTACGTACGAGCTGCCTGGACCCACAATTTTTTTCACTGCTTTGATAGTTTTTGTGCCGTAAGCCAACGCGGCTACAGCCTGGACGCCACCTACCTTGTAGACTTCGTCTACACCGCAAAGGTCAGCGGCCACCAAAATCAGAGGGTTGATTGTTCCCTCAGCTGTGGGAGGTGAACACACGACTATTCTTTTGACGCCGGCTATTTTCGCTGGAAGCGCAGTCATAACTACTGTGCTGGGGTAAACCGCACGTCCCCCGGGCACGTAGCAGCCTACGCTCTCTATGGGGCGCAGAACCGTTTGAACGTTGATGCCTTCGTACGTCGTTTGCAGTTGTATCTGCTGCAAGGCAAGTTTTTCTCTCGCCGCCAACCTGTCTTTCATGAGTTGTAGAGCCGCAACTTGTTCTTGTTTGACGTTTCGGTAAGCGTCTTCTACTTCTTTTTTGGTCACCCGCAACGTTTTTTCAGACAGTTTTGCTTTGTCAAATTTCTCTGTGAACTCAAAAAGTGCAGCGTCGCCGTTGAGGCGAACCTCTGCCATTATGTTTCTGACGTTTGCTTGCAGTTCTTCGTTGCCCTTTGCGTGGTCAGGTTTTCTTTTGTACCAGTCTGCAGGGAGCGTAGGGGTTTCCCAGACGCTTATGCCTGGCTTGTTTGGCATTTGCCTTCTTTTCTCCTGGCTATCTCGTCTAGCGCTAGCACTTGTCGGGGTTCATAAACTACTATGCCTTGGGCAAGTTTGCGGATTTTAGGCAGCAGCTCGATGAAGCAGTCTTTCTCGATGATTGTGTTTACGCCGCACCAGTTTTCGTCTGCTAACGGCGAAATTGTCGGGTTCTTCAACGCGGGTAACTCGCTTAGTAACTTTTGAAGGTTTGATTTTTTGACGTTTACAAAAATGTGGATTCTCTTGGAGCCGTCGACTACGCCTTTGAGTAAGCTGAGTATGTCATAGATTTTCTCGCTTTTCTGCGGGTCCTCCATGGTTTTCTTGTTGGCGATGAGCACTGCTGAAGAGGTCATCACAGTGTCTATAATTTTCAGGTTGTTAGCTTCTATGGTGGAGCCTGTTTCGGTTACATCAATTATGCAATCCGAGTTTTCCGGCGGTTTCGCTTCGGTGGCTCCGAAGGACAAAAAGATTTTGACGCGGGGGTTGTCGCCTTTTCTCCACCACGGAGTCACCATCATGGGGGCGCTGTCGCCGAATCGGTTCTTGTAGGCGGGTTGATTTTTGATGTATTCTGAAGCTATGTTGAGGTATTCGGTGGATACACGGAAGTTTTTGCCTTTACTCCAGATCTCCTCCATTAAGGCGTTTACCGAAGCGATTTTTTCAGGTATGCTTTTCGGGACAGCCACTACTATCCTTATCTTGCCGTACTCTAGATTTTGCAGAACTTCCACGTCAGCGCGGGTTTCCTTGATCCAGTCTTGCCCTGTGATGCCTAAGTCTTGGAGGCCTTCTCCGACAAAGACAGGGATTTCTTGGGGTCTGAGAATTTTAAGTTCTATGTTTGGGTCGTTTATGGTAGGCCTGTAGGTTCGTTCTTGACCTGAAATTTTGTATCCTGAACGCCCAAAGAATTCGTAGGTTGCTTTGGCTAAGGAGCCTGCGGGTAGAGCTAATTTTACTTTATCCATTTTTTTCACCTGTATTTTCCATTAAACTGATATTCAGTCTTTTTGCTGGGAAAATTTGTTTTGAAAAGTTCACGGCGAATTTCTGAGAGATGCGGAGGGTAAAATAAGTTTTTAGGCTTACGTAAACATTGTTCTGGTTGCTCTTATTGAGTATGAAGGCAACCGCCTTTTGTGAACGCGATCCCTCATGTTTCGCCACTGAATTGCACCATAAGCAAGTCTAGCTAATAAATATATCTTAGCAGGGGCAGCGTGATTTAAGCTTGAGCTTAAACGTTTAGAGGGGCGAGGGGGCTTTTTTAACTTCGAAAACAAGGGGTGGAATCACAGTTTTCACTTCTAACGTGCTGTCCAAAAGCGTCTCAAGTAAGCCCGCTAAAACTTCTGGTTCATTGATGAATGGGGCTTTCACTACGAGGTACTTGTCCTTCAATGAGAAGTCACCCCAACCCTGCACGCTTAGCCGTTTGAACACTTGGGGCCAGTTGTCAACTGTAATTGCCGGCACATCCAACGTTGTTTCCATGGAAACTTTCATGGCGACCCCCATTGTTTTGCCTAGTATGCGCCATTTTTCTTTTGGGACTTGCTTAATCAGCAGGGTCATCAGTTCGACGTTCACAAACGCGACGCGGCTTATGCCAAAGTAGTATTCTCCTGGAAAACGCCAATCTTGCACCATCATGCTCCGGTAAATGTTGAGCATTTTTGAGATGAGAGGTTTAATGCCGGCTTCTTTGCCTTCGCTTATGAGTTGGTCAACGTATCGGCGTTCTTCTTTTTCTAGGATGATTGTCGTTCTTCTTGTTGCTTCTTCTTCAGAGGCAGCTGCTGTTGGCTTGGAAGCTTTTGTATGATTGCTTTGCATAGGGCGTATATCTGCGTGAATATTTTATATGCCTTTCCGAAAAGTCAAGGTTGCAAAGAAGACTTAATAGCAGAGGCGGATATTTTAGGAAGTTGCCGATGACGTATCTTTAAAGCTGATTTGATGATGCACCCTAGGGTATCTGAGGCACATCTACTCGATGACTTTGCTTTTCAGCAGATACCACATAAGCATCATGCCTACGAGGAACAAAACAAAGCCTGTGGCAACAGAGGCGGCAAAATTCACTTTGAGGAGAACGGCGAGCGCGTAGATGCCGTAGGTGGGTCCCGCGAAGATCAGTATAACTGAGACTAAAGTGAGGAGAGTTCTCCAGAATTTGGAGCTGAGCAAAGTTTGTGTTTCAGTCATGCCGGATTCGTCCAACATCAGTTGATGCTAATGTTTCTCTGGTAATCCTTCTTTTATCTCTTTTCCTAACGCCTTCATTAAAAACTTGAAGGTGAAAGCTGCGGCTTCGTGGTCAGCGTTGAACCCTGTGGTTGCCCCCAACAGGCACACGCCGTCTAGCCCCCGCTCTTTTG
>JBNVCD010000034.1:0-1688 GCA_050410875.1 Bathyarchaeia archaeon
CTATACGTTTGGGCGCGTTTATAAATTTAATGTTTTAAATTGACATAAGCCACTCCCATTAAGAAAAAGCTAGGAATGTCCGTTGAAGATATTTTTGAAAGAATTCCACGAAAAAGCGAAACACAAAAAAAGAAAGAAAAATTTAAGTGTGTATTTACTGCTGGCGCATCATGCCTTTGGCGGTGAGTATTGATTTTCTCAGGTCGATTCTTGCGGGGCAAATGAACGTGCAGTGACCACATCCAGTGCAGTAGTCCGCGTGCAGTTTCGCCAGAGCGTCGAAGTCTTGTTTGTCGTAGGCTTGCTTGATCAGTATCGGACTCAGGTTGTGGCAGCAAACGCGCATGCATGCACCGCATTTGATGCAAGCGTATTCTTTGACTTTTTCTGCAGGGAACTGTTTAGCTTTGGGCAGTTTAGGCTCTTTCTTTTCTTGACGGGGGTTGAGTTTGCCAATTTGGTCTAGCTTTGAAACTGTCAGGTTCATGATTAGCAAGGCGAGGATTGAGCCGCCGAAGAAGTTCATGTATGTCTGGATCAGAATTGTCAAGACGCCTAAGCCGACGCCGAAAATTAACTGACCGGTGTAAGTAAGCGGTGTTGTTGCGGGATCAGTTGCCATGAAGAAGCCCATGAAAATTGAGCTGCCAATGAAGACTGAGAAGAGCAGGCGGTAGGTCATGTCGGTGTCTGCGTATGCTATTGACATTATTATGGACATGAGTGCAACTGTGGCAAAGTAGGCAAGGGTGATTCTCCATTTTATGAATCTGCGTGCAACAACGAATAGGGCTATGCCTGCTATTATGACGGCTATGCTTGAAGCTCCGCCTACCCAACCGTGGAATTTCTCAAAGATCATGATGTACGTGACGTCGGGTGGAGTTGTAGTTGCAGGGTTGGCAAAGCAGCCTTGAAGGTAACTGGCAAAAGAAGCCATACCGTTGTCGCCTACGGGCATTACTCCTCCGCCGAGTGGACCTGCTAGTGCTGGTACGCCAAGCCAACCGGTTTTAAGGTGGTCGACAGCGATGAATATTGAGTTGAAAAGAGGAAGCAGCACAAGGAATTTAGCAGCTGCAGCAGGGTTAAATTTGTGGGGTAGAACTTTTTTGAACAGCACCATACCGACGAGCGATATCAACCCGACGTAAACGAAGGCTCCTGGAGCGTCAACGGGTAATCCTACTTCAGTGTTCATCGAAGGTAAACCCAAGCTGTATGAAAGTGTAACTATAAGGCCATAGACTGCGGCAGACATAAGATTAAGAGGGCTGTCTGATACGAGCTTGTAGAAGAGAGCGTCGATTCCTACCGCGACACCTACAGAGATTAGGGCGCATATGACGACTGTAAGTCCAAGGTTTAGACTTGTAGTTCCAGTCATAAGGTTTGTGGGTGTAACTTGAGACCAGAGAGCAGCTGAGACAATTGTGATGGCAAGGAGCGCTATGAACGTGTAGAGCATAAGGCGGTCTTTTGTCATGGCAGAATATTCTTTTGGTTTTGACATCTTTACATAATCTCCTTTTTAATGGAATCTGTCAAAACGTTAGGTTGTTAGGTTTATAAGATTTTCTAATTAAGGTGTATAAAAAACCTAAAACTACGTAATTTTGCGGTTGTTTAAATTTTAAGAGAAAGAAAAAAGGGTAAAAATCACCTTGCACGTGGTGTCGATAAGGTTT
>JBNVCD010000034.1:1698-8716 GCA_050410875.1 Bathyarchaeia archaeon
AGCCAATTAACGAGGCTTCACCTCCTTCAAAAACGGCTTCCCAAAGCTCCCCTAAAAACATAACTTGACAGTATCAGGGCGGATAATAGATAATTTTATATCGTAAAGAATCGTCTAAGTCATGCTGTGAGTTTGATGGCAAACGCAATGCCTAATTCAAAAGCACCTTTATACATGGTAACATGGAGATGCACCCGTCGATGTGTTGGCAGCTGCCTTTATTGCAGCTACACTCCTGAATACGCCAAAGACACAGAGTTAGACACAGAAGCCGCCAAAAGAATGGTTGATGAAATTCACGATTTTGGTTCTCCGTGGTTTGGAATAAGCGGCGGCGAGCCTTTGGTGCGGCAAGACATATTTGAGGTCATTGACTACGCGAAAAAAACGTACGGCATGGAAGTAAGCCTCATCACCAGCGGTTTTGCTTTTGACCAAGAAAGACTTGATAAGCTCGTAAGACATGAAGTTCACACCGCGGTTAGCATTGACGGAAACCGAGAGTCAAATGATATAATCCGCCGCAAAGGCAGCTACGACAAAGCACTTTTTGCAATGAAAAAACTGTCGGAAAACGGCATTTTAGACTGCATAGTTACAACGATGACTAAATATAACATCAACGACATGGCGCATCCTGCTGCTTTAGGTGAAGAGTACAAAGCACGCATGGTGGTTTACCACAATCTTGTGCCCGTGGGTAGAGCAGGCAGCAACATGCCTGACTTGGCACCTACTCCCGATCAATACGAAGCTGCGTTCAACGAGATTTATGATTTGCAACGTAAACTTATGGGCAAAATCAAAATTAACGTTTATGCTCCTTTCTACGCTCGTATAGTCCGCCAGAAAAACCCTGTGGACTTTTGGGACTGGTATCAGAACGGCTACTTGGGCAGATGCACAATAGGCGGCAACTACGTCAGCGTCACCGAAAACGGCGACTACCGCTCTTGCGGCTTCCATGAAGGCTACAGACTAGGTAACGTGAAAGAGAAAAAGCTGACAAAAGTTTGGGAGGAGCTGCAGCAGAGCCCACTACATTTGAAACTACGTGACAAAAGTAACATCAAAGGCAGATGCGGAATTTGCGAATACCGCGAAATTTGTGGTGGATGCCGAACACGCGCAGAATACTACACAGGAGACCTGTTTGAATCCGACCCTGCCTGCAACTACATACCTAAGGTGCTCAGAGAAGATCCCCAACTAGCCAAAAAATACGGCGTAAAAATAGATTAAAACGCTTTTTCTTCTTTCTTTGTTTTATAACTTTACCACACTTTTGTTTTTTCTGTTTTTGCAGAAAATATTTTTCGAAGTTTTGCCAAAAGCCTCTACCAACCAAGAGTACATTTTCGGTTTATCTCAAAAATAAGACCTGAAAATAACAAAAACGTGAAGAGTAGATTAAATGATAGGAATCGCTTTCTACGCCTTAGAGGTTTTATTGAACTGTTCTCTTGCGATGTATAGTTCATCTACTGTGTTTATGTTCAGAGCCACTTCAATTTTATCTGAGACGTAAATTTCCTGTTCCATTTCAGCGTCGTCTATTCTTCTACCATCATTTACGTTTATTCCCGCGTACACTAAGCGTTTGCCTTGCCAGTTAAATGCGTAACCGCTTCCTAACCCAAGTTTTTTTCGTAGCTCAAATGGAACGGCAACCGCCAAAGCAGCTTTCCCACAACGTGCATATGCGTCTACAACATCGTCAATTATAGAAGCTGTTATAAGGGGTAAATCAGCGGCTATTGTCAGAACCGTGGTTAACCCTAATTCCTTGACAGCGAAACCCATGTCTGACACGTACTCTTTCCCAGGGGTTTTAATGACTTTAACTGGGAAACGGCTAAGAAAAGCGGCAGTTTTTGGGGTGTAATCGCTTACCGCTACCACGATATCTTGAATTTTAGTGGCGTTTTGCAACGCGACCAAAACATGCTCTATAATGGGTTTCCCACCAACTTGCAAAAGCGGCTTCTCTTCATCTAGTGTCATACGCCTGCCTTTGCCGCCAGCCATAACTAACGCCGTAACTTTCATTAAAGCATCGCCAGCAAAACGACAGCAACAACCATACGTACTATCTCATTGGTGGCGCCTAACACGTCGCCGGTAACGCCGCCAAAATGGTGATGGGCAATTGCAACCATCACACCTGCAGCTAAAACTGAAACTAACACTAATGTTAAACCTACAAACCACCCAGCGAACCAGAGAAGCGGTATAGCTACAATCAAAGATAAAAATAAAGCGGCTATCAGCCGTAGAGTTCCATATTTGCCGTGCATAACTTCCATAAAAGGCGAATTCATGCCTTTGTGGATAGATCTACCAGCCCAGCAACCGACAACCATGGCTAATTTTGCACACAACTCAACCACAATTAAACTTTGAATAATTACAGAAGCATTTAAGCTTGCAAACGCAAAAGCGGAAATTACATAAGTCATCAACCCCAACCCAATCGCGCCAGCCCCGGTAAACTGGTCGTGCATAACTTCGATTTTTCGTTCAGGTGTACCATGACACATGACGGCGTCGCCAAAATCTAGCAAACCATCCGTATGATGCAACCCCGTCAGTAACAACAAAACGCCCAAAGTCAAGGCGCCCACCACCAACGTCGGCAAAAAAAATGAAGTGAGCCAGCCGAAAACACCTGCCAGAAAACCCAACAAAGCGCCTACAAGCGGAAAAACATACATTAAACGTGCAGAATCCACTAGACAATCCATATCCATACGTACAGGCAAAACTGTCAAGAAAGCAAGCAGATTCTTGATAGGCTTCAACATTGAATATTACTTCAGCCCCATCAAAGCAGCATAATTGCGTTCGATCTCAGCGAGTAATAAATCTTTAGTTAATGCGCCTTCAAACTTCGCCATGGCTGCTATAGAAGAACCACCAGCGCCCACACCTTCCTTGACTATGCCTTTTTCGTAAGCTTTTAGACCATCAAAGCGTGAACCACCAAAATTTAAATCTGCAGCCAAAATAGGCACGTCTGCAATCTGATCTACAATACCGCAAATATCTGAAGAGGAATCTTTCGCAACCCATCGCGTAGTGCCGATTGCAAGGTTACATAACACATCAGCGTTCAAGGCGTTGATAACAGCTAAAATAGCAGTCATCTGCGTTCCGCCAGCCATCAAAACAGGCACCTGCTCAGCCGCGCCTAAAACTAAGCCAGCAAACGCAGCCATCATTGGATCTCCAACAGAAGAGACAGCTTTAATTGGGTCGTGAGCAAAACTGCCAAAACCGGCGCCTACGGCGGTTAACCCGGCTTTAACGGCTTCAATTTTCAGATCATGAGGGTTAACAGGCATGCTGCTGCTGACTTTGCCTTCTGCTTTTACACCCATAGCGGAAAGAACACCCAAAGCTGTCGTGGTTCCGCCTGGGATACTTTCCCCGATAACTAAATAATCAGAGGTTTTCGCTAAATGTTCTCCTGCAACTTTAGCTCGCGTGATAACTTCCTCCACGTTGTCAACTGCGTTTCCGGTTCGGATATCTCTGCCTGGGCTTCCACCGAAATCTAAAAACGGCGCATGAGGTTTCACTTTCAAGCCTCCGCTTGCCACCAAAACAGGAAAATCAGCCAGCCGTAAAGCAGACATCGAAATCAACGCAGGTGTCGGAATGCCATCTGGGGTTACAGGGACACCGTTGAAACATTTACATTTGCCGAACAAAAGCAGTTCAGCATCTGCTGGGGGAGTGTAATCTGTAATTTCAGGCATTTTACCTGCTGCGGATATTCCTGGGATTTTACCGGTTTCTGACGTGGCTATCGTCAAAACGAATAGTGGTTTTTTGCCGCTGATTTGCTCTAGGAAAGCTTCCCCTTTCAACGGATTTCGAATAGTTAATACATCAGAGATTTTGGTCATTTTTTGCACCTTTAGTTTTTGGCGTAACCGTGAAATTCACAATTTCCAGATGCCCATAGCCGTTGTTCGATCGTCGTTTAGTTTCTGTGATAACGATGCGGTTTTTGAAGATGGGGCCGTCGGTTACCACGGTGTGGTATTCGCCTCCTTCGCCGCATGGATCCACATTTTTCAGTTTGAGTATTTCATGCAGGAAACGCTGGTTTAGTTGTCGTCCAAGCCACTCTTCGCCTATTACGCTGTTTTTGGTTCGGACAACAGTTGCTTCAAAGCCGGCGTTAATGAAGTCTTGCAAAAGCTGCTTCGTGTCACCCATCCATAATGGGCGTATGGGTTGTAAGCCGACTTCTCTACAAACACGTTCTAACCATCGTTCCTCGTGACCTGCAACTTCGTAGATGTCACCGGTAAGCAGACCTTCGGCACCTTGAATTTTAAACTGATGCAAAGCGTCTTTGAATTGCCGCTCGTAGGTTTCAGGTGTCGTTACAGGTTTAACAAGAGAGATTCCGAGGGCTTGGGCTTGTGCGTCTAGCAGTTTTGCGTTTAAACCATGAAAGTTTGTTGTTGTCTCACTCTGCATGAAAGTCAACAAACTCATCACATGGTGTTTTTCGTTAAGTGCCTTGTACAGTGCAAAGCAACTGTCTTTTCCTCCACTCCAAGAGGCAACAATTTTCATTTTACTTTCAGTCC
The DNA here is from genome assembly GCA_050410875.1 of Bathyarchaeia archaeon. Lineage (GTDB taxonomy): Archaea > Thermoproteota > Bathyarchaeia > Bathyarchaeales > Bathycorpusculaceae > JADGNF01. The sequence continues at coordinate 6,306 of JBNVCD010000034.1, forward strand.
TCCTTGTTTGTCAGTTTTTTCTTCTAATGTGTTAAGAAAAACGAGCAGTTCAGTAAGGTTTTTGACAGTCAAGGCGCCCTCATTTTTAAGTTTCAACAAATATTTTTTTGCTTGACCTTTACTGAAGTCTCTTTCTTCTATAGGCCCATCGTCTAAAATAACGGTGGGCACGCCCCTTTCCAAGGCGGCTTGGGCAACTTCAAGATTACGCAGATTTCCAGCTCCAAACTGAGTTGGCGCTATAACAAGAACGTCCGCTTTGCTTGCTAGCTTCAAATTAGCTTCATAAGCTTCATCAGTTATGGGAGAAAAAGGAGCTTCATTAACTGTGGTTATGTTTAACAACTGAGCGGTTTCTTGATCCGTGTCTAGCAGGTGGAGAACCCCCGCCGTCACTGTGAAGCCTTCATCAGTAAGGAGCTTCATCACGGAACTGCCACTGCCACCTCCACAGATAAGGTGGACTACTGTGCGCCTAGTTTGCTGGCTCTGAGGCTTAGATATAGGAGTTACGTAAAGTGAGCCAGTAAGAGGGTGCTTTTTGACCACTGCGTCAACACGGAAAACTTTTTTGACGTTCTCGCTGGTTAGAGTTTGGCTTGCTTCTCCGACCGCTACAATTTTGCCATCCTTCAGCAGAATCAGCGAGTCACAGTAGCGGGCGGCAAGGTTGAAGTCATGAAAGACACCCACTATAAGCAACTGCTTGGTTTTGCATAACTGCTTGAGCAGATCCATTATTTCCAGCTGATTGCAGATGTCCAAATGGTTAGTTGGCTCATCAAGCAAAAGAATTCTGGGTTCCTGAGTTAGAGCACGTGCAATAATTACACGCTGACGCTCTCCACCGCTAAGCTCAGTTACAGGGCGGTCTGCGAACTGCCAAGTGTCAGTAAGCTGCATAGATTTTTTGGCTATAGCCAAATCTTCTTTGCTTTCCATCCCAAATTTAGACAAGTGAGGATTACGACCCATTAGCACAACTTCAAGGGCAGTGAAATCAAAAGTCATCGGTGAATCCTGCGGAACCACTGCCAAACGCTTGGCAACTTCCAACGTTTTAAGCTGGTAGACGTCAGAGTCATCTATAAAAATTGTACCTTTGAGGGGTCTGAGTACACGACTGATGCTTTTGATTAAGGTAGATTTTCCAGAGCCGTTAGGTCCAAGGATCCCCAAGAATTGTCCACTTTCAACTTTGAACCTAACGTTGTCTAGAATCTTCTCAGAACCGTAGGAACAATCGATGCCATCAATGTTCAAAATTACCATAATAGCCACCTTTACACGTTGTACCCTTTCTTTTTTCTACGCAGCAAATACACGAAGAATGGGGCACCAGACAACGCTGTAATTATGCCCACAGGCGCCTCGCCTGAACCCATCACAACCCGTGAAAGGGCATCACAGAACATTAGAAAAGAAGCGCCAACAATAGCAGCTGTGGGCAAAAGAATCCTGTGGTCGGGACCGATTAGTACACGCGTTAGGTGAGGTATTATTAGGCCAACGAAACCAATTAAACCACTGATGGAGACCGCGGCGGCTGTTAGAAGAGCACCTGTCACTATGAGGATCATTTTAACTTTCTCTGTTTCGACGCCTAAATGCTGAGCTTGCTCTTCACCTAAAGCAAGAATATTCAAGTTTCGCGAGTACAAATAAGATACGATAAAGCCTGTTACTATGAACGGCAAAATAGACCAGACTTTGTCCCAGTTTTCTGTGGGCGCGAGGCTGCCGATAATCCAGAAGGTTAATCCGTGGAGAATTCGGTCACTTGCAATTGTTTGTAGATAAGTAACTATGGCATTGAGGAAAAGACTCACCGCAATGCCTACCAGAAGTAAAGTTGTAACTGGAACTCTTGAGCCTACTCTGGAAATGTTGTAGACAAAGATAACGGTTATTAAAGAACCAATGAAGGCAAAAATTTGGAGTGTGTTTACGCCAAAGAATGAGAGACCCACGCCTAACACTAAAACCAAAGCAGAGCCCACTGTGGCGCCAGTGGATGCTCCGATAACGTAGGGGTCAGCCATTGGATTCCTAAAGATGCCCTGATAGATCACACCTGCCGTGGCTAATGCTGCGCCGACTAAAGCGCCGCATAAAACGCGGGGTAACCTGATCTGGGTTATGATGATCTCAGTGGTTTTGGCGACATCAACATTTTCTACCAGCGCGTTCAATCCAGGTATGTGCTTTAGCAGTGTGGTTAAGATGTCGTCATAGGGAATAGGAGAATAACCCAAGTTAAGAGATAAAAAGAGAATGACGGCGAACGCAAGCAGAAGCCCGACTATATAAAATTTCCATCGTGAAACACGTTTTAAATGGATATGTTCAGTGTCGGTTTTCAAGTAGATTTCACTAACACGCGTTTTATATAAAAAAGGTGGTAATTAGGG
>JBNVCD010000034.1:8726-11017 GCA_050410875.1 Bathyarchaeia archaeon
CTGGGTGAATCATCTTGGACAACTCTTCTAGCGCATCGACTAGTCGTGGTCCTGAACGGGAAATTATGTCAGCGTTAATCTCGTAGATTGCATCGTTCTTGACAGCGTTTATTACGCCCCAGCCGGGTCGTTGTTTCACGGTTTCAATAGTTTGATAGAAGTTCTGTACACCCATGTACATGTTGGGAAACACCATGACATCAGGATTCTTGGCAATGATTGCTTCAGAACTTACGGTTGGCCAACTTGTTGTGGCGTCGTGGAAAATGTTTTCGCCGCCTGCAAGAGTTATCAGCTCATCGATGAATGTTCCTGGGCCTACGCTCATAATTGGGTCATTCCAAACTTCGTGGTACACTTTTGGCTTTGTCGTTGCAGTTGCTGCTTGACTGGTTACGTTATCGATTCTTTGCCGCATGGACGACACCAAAGCGCTTGCTTCTGCGTTGTGACCGGTGGCGCGGCCAATCATCAAGATGTCCTGTAAGACGCCGTCTAAAGTTTTGGATTCCACAACCAAAACGTTAATGCCTAAACGGCGCAGGTTAGCGGCAGCATCCAAACTTCCAGATGAAGCAAGCACCAAATCAGGGTTCAACGCAACAATCGGTTCTGTTGATGGCCCATAGTAGCTGCCTATGCTGGTCATGTTGCCCGCTTCAATCCAAGCCGTGAAATTGTAAGGGTAATTGCAGAAATCAGTTACACCCACTACGTTATCGCCTGCGCCGATGGCGAAGAGTATCTCCGTGTTGCTGGGAGCTAAAGAAACAATGCGTTGAGGAGGTGAAGTCAAAGTCACCACATTGCCCATAGAATCCACAAGTGTCACTCGCTGATACTCAGCGATGGTCTCCTGGTACTCAGAGATTTGCTGCTGAATGGTAGTTAACGATTCTTGGATGTCATTGAAAGAATTTTCTAGCGCCTGGTTAGAAGTTTTCAGATCATCGATTTGTCCTTGAAAAGTCGCAAAGCCATAAGCTGAAACAATCAGTGAAACAACAGCTACAGCGGTTACAATGTATATGAAGGGTTTATCCATTTTTTTACACCTTGTTGGATAGATTATCCATCCTCAACAAATATAAACATTGTTCAACATAACTTAACCACCAGTTGAACTGAAAAGAAGACAGCTGCGGCAACAACCTTACGAGAAGGCAGAAGCAAAAACAGATTCTGGAATGCTTCACGTAAAACTTAAGAAGCGCCATTTATATGGAATGCCTTGTTGGTAAAGCATGAAATCGGAAACAGTTCCACCATTGCTAAAGTTTTTGGAAAAAAACGGTATAACGCTACAGGACCTTATTGACACAGCTTTGGAGTTTTATGTACCGCATCCTGGAGTGGAAACTAAAGAGAAAGCAGAAGAGTTGCTGAAAGAAGAGTTTTTGGATGTTTTATCCGACGTAAACATTGCAACGTTAGAGGTTATGTGTTTTAGGGCACAAGAAGACGCGGAAGCAGGTCGTATTCCAGGCTTAACTGTTGAGAGATTCAAAGGGCGCCCTGGTTTGGTGGCTGATGAGTTGATGGGGCTTGCAATAGCCAACTACATAGCAGGCGTAAAAGGCGTTTTTGAGTTTACACGCTTTGATCAAGCAAAACCAGGAATACTCAAGAAGCTAGGAGCCATAACTAACGATGGAATCGGTGGACTTGTAGCAGGCGTATCTTCAAACATGTATACGCGGGCGTTCAGAAACGCATCCGGTAAATAGTCGCCTTTTCAAGTTTTAGCTTTTTTGAATGCTGAAAATACGCCGTGGCAATCACACGATGTGCCCACTACAAATTGGTCTTTGGTTTTAGCCCAATTGAAGAATTCTTTAAGCTCTGAGCCTTTGAGGGCACCCATGCCTGGAGCCATGGAGTGACTCAGCAGAAGGAACGCCTCTGGGCTGGCATACCGCATCAGTTTAGTCATTGTGCAGGGCTTTTTTATTCCTGAAGAAGGGCAAGTTTCAGGCATAGAGCAGTTGTCTACACAGTCGTGGTCTCGGTTAAAGCTGAGGATGATTTTGCCTTTTCCCGCCAGCAGAATGACGGATAGTGGAAGTCGAGGCAAGATATTGTTTACAGCATCTGGCCACGGTACAAGTTGAAATTTAATCTGCGCCATATCGGCAGCTATGTGGACTGGCGCGGTGGGAAAAACGTATTCAGGATTCAGTTTATCTATGAGTTCAACAACCGTAGCTAGGTCGCCGTGAAGAAAATACTCTCCTTGCCCGTCAAAGAGAACGCCGCTCTTAAGGTTGAACTTCTTGACGGCTTGACAGCTT
>JBNVCD010000035.1:0-833 GCA_050410875.1 Bathyarchaeia archaeon
CAACTGAAATGGGGAAAATTGTTTTAAGAATTCTAGAAAACGTAGAAAGTATACCTACTCCCTACTTAGAAGAACCAACAATAGATCTTGGGAAACATCATTATCACAAAGAAATTGAGCTTGCCGCTAAAAAACTGGTTAATCGGTTCAATTTTATCTGCAAAGTAAGTGGTAGTAATTGGCAAAAAGGTCAGACCAAAGTAAAAATAATACCCCCTAACAAACTTGAAGTATACTTTCCGTTTAGAGAAGGTTTCAACCTTGCCCTATTGCTAACTACCACAGCAAAAACTGAGGGTGAGCTTAGAATGGCTGGAAGATTAGTTGAAGATTTCTTGGAAGCATGAAACACTACTTTCTAACAACAATGAAAATAGATACTACCCATAGGACTGAAAAATAGGTGTTATACACGGATAACATCAAAACAAGATGTTTTATTCCCTGTGGTTTGTTGAAATCCACAGCTTTTTGTCTTTCTTTTATCCAATATCTAAGATATGTATGTCTGTATAATTTTAAATCTATTTAGTAACTTATTTACTGGGCAATTTGCTGCTTTCAAGTTCAAAAGGCTTTTTGGAAGAAGAAAAAAATTGTTTTCGTGGTTGTTGTTTTTTTTCTTTCTGTGGTCGTTCAAGCGTGGTTTTTGTTTTTGGTTGTTTGGGTGTTGCATGGGAAGTGGTGTTGTTGGTGGCGTTGTTATGGTTTGTTTTTGAATTCTAGGGTGCCTTTTTTTTCGTCGATGATTATGGTGGCGTTTTTGTCGATTTTTTGTTGCAGGATTATTTTTGATAGTTCGTTGAGTATGCTTTTTTGTATGACGCGTTTTA
>JBNVCD010000035.1:843-8144 GCA_050410875.1 Bathyarchaeia archaeon
CGCGTTTTATGGGTCTGGCGCCGAATTGGGGGTCGAAGCCTACTTTGGCGATGTGTTCTATGGCTTTTTTTGTGACTTCTATTTTGATGTTGTTTTTCTCTAGCATTTTCTGGATGTTTCTGATTTGGTTTTCAACGATTTTTTTGACTTCTTCTTCGTTTAGGGGTTGGAACATGATTATTTCGTCGATGCGGTTGAGGAATTCTGGTTTTATGGTTTTCTTTAGTAAGTCGAAGATTTGCTCTTTTGTTTGGTTCCAGACTGCTTCTCTGTTGCTGGGGGTTGCTTTTGAGAGGTTTTCTTGGATTATGTGTGAGCCGATGTTGGAGGTCATTATGATTATGGTGTTTTTGAAGTCTGCTGTTCTGCCTTTGTTGTCGGTTAATCTGCCGTCGTCTAAAACTTGTAGGAGTATGTTAAAGACGTCTGGGTGTGCCTTTTCGATTTCGTCTAGCAGCACTACAGAGTAGGGTTTTCTTCGCACTGCCTCTGTCAGTTGGCCGCTTTCTTCGTAGCCCACGTAGCCCGGCGGCGCGCCTACTAACCGTGAGACGGCGTGTCGCTCTTGGTACTCTGACATGTCGATTCTGATCATGCTGTTTTCGTTGTTAAACAAGAATTCCGCTAGGGCTTTTGCAAGCTCTGTTTTGCCCACGCCTGTGGTGCCTAAGAATATGAATGAGCCGATGGGGCGTTTGGGGTCTTGTAGCCCTGCGCGGCTTCGGCGTATGGCGTCTGAAACCGCTTGGATCGCCTCGTCTTGGCCGACGACTCTTTGGTGGAGTGCAGCTTCGATGTTTAGCAGTTTTTCTTTTTCGCTCTGCAGCATGCGGCTTACGGGTATTCCTGTCCAGTGGGAGACTACCTCAGCGATTTCTTCTGCGCCGACTTCCTCCTTGACTAGGGGCGTGTCCTTTTGTATCTCGGAGAGCTTCTGCTTTAGTGTTTCAATGGTTTTCTGTGCTTCAGGGAGCTTGCCGTACCTTATTTCCGCCACTTTTCCCAAGTCGCCTCTGCGGTTGGCGTCTTCCTCTTCAAACTTTAACTGCTCAATCTCCTTTTTCTTCTTTTGTATCTGATCCACAATGGCTTTTTCAGCTTGCCACTTAGCTTTCAGCCGGTTTCTCTCCTCGCTGAGGTTGGCGATTTCCTGATTTAACGCTTTAAGCTTCAATTCGTCTTTTTCCCTCTTTATGGCTTCCCGCTCAATTTCCAACTGCCGAATTTTCCGCTCTATCTTCTCTAACTCTTCAGGCGCCGAATTAATTTCCAGCTTGAGCTTTGCCGCCGCCTCATCTATCAAGTCAATTGCCTTGTCTGGAAGGAACCTGTCTGTAATGTAACGCTGCGACAACTCCACTGCAGCTATGATTGCCTCATCTTTGATTCTAACCTGATGGAACACTTCGTAGCGCTCCTTTAAACCCCGCAAAATAGAAATTGCCGCGGCAGCGTCAGGTTCATCCACCATCACAGGCTGAAAACGCCTTTCAAGCGCTTTGTCTTTCTCAAAATACTTCTGATACTCCTTAAGCGTTGTCGCGCCAATCGCCCGCAACTCACCCCTAGCCAACGCCGGCTTCAAGATGTTCGCCGCATCCATAGCGCCTTCCCCGCCGCCGGCGCCCACCAACGTGTGTATCTCATCTATGAAAAGAACAATCTCGCCCTCAGAGGAAACAACCTCCTTCACCACGCTCTTGAGCCTCTCTTCAAACTCGCCCTTAAACTTGGCTCCAGCAAGCAGCGCTCCCATATCCAAAGAGTAAATCTGCTTAGACTTAAGATTCTCAGGCACATCCCCATTCACTATACGATGAGCCAACCCCTCAGCAATCGCAGTTTTACCCACACCAGGCTCACCTATAAGAATCGGATTATTCTTCGTCCGCCGCGACAAAATCTGCAAAACCCGCCGAATCTCTTCCTCCCGCCCAATCACAGGATCCAACTTCCCAGTCCGCGCCCTCTCATTCAAATTCACCGCAAACCGATTCAAAGCATTATAAGTTTCATCAGTAGTCTGAGAATCCACAGTCGCCCCCCTCCTCAACTGCTTAATGGCCTCTTTAACATCTTTCTCCAAAACCCCATTACTCTGCAGCAACCGCGAAACTGAATCATTCACAGACAACAACGCCAAAAACAACTGCTCCACAGAAACAAACTTGTCCTGACTCTCCGAAGCCAACTCCTGAGCCCTACGCAGAACCCTATTAGCGTTAGCCGACAAATACGGCTCACCACCCGCCACCTTAGGCAAAGAATCAACCAGCTTATCAACCGAAGACGACAACCGCGCTGAATCCACATTCAACCGCTTCAACAGAAAAGGAACAACAGTCTCATCAACAAGCAACATCGCCTTCAACAAATGCGCAGGCTCAACCGCCTGATTCTGACTAGACACAGCCACATCCACAGCTTTCTGAACAACTTCCTGAGCTTTAACAGTGAAATTATTAAGACCCATAAATCAACCCCCACAAGAACACTAACTACAAACGAACCTAACAAAACACCAGTCAACCCAAAACCTATAACCCTTTCGGCAAAAAAACCAAAAAACCAACGTTTAAACCACCCATCACCCCATACACAACAAAGCAGAACAACAACACACTTTCACAGCTGCTGTCCCTACACCCAACAACCACTTACAACCATCAAACTCCACATCACCTGCAAATTAGAAGTTGTTGTTCGCACCCAAATCAGAGTGAACAACAACTACCAGCGTGAATTTGTTTATTAGAGGAAGAAAAATTTGTTCAAATTAATCTAACTAATATATTGTCAAAAGATACCTCTAGGCTTCAGTAAATAGATATTTAACCGCTGTCTTCTGCTTCAGCATAGCGAGGCGCAGTCAAAAACACAAATAGAGCTCAAAACATTAACTGATTTTTTGGTTGCCAAAATCCGATTGTATTGGCAACAATTTTCTCTTCCCATTATCCGCTTGCCAAAATCTGCCGAATCACTCTTACAGTTTTTCTTTTAATCGCTCCAAAATTCTATATAGTTTTTAATGTAAAAATAATGATATTTGAGGGATGCCTTTCATACACTCTACTAATCGCCTTTTTCTTCCAGCTTTGGCGATTTCTACATTTGCAGTAACAATCTCAAATGGTTTGGTCACTTTGCTTTTATTAGAAATAGCCTCTACATTTCAGGTTAACGAGGGTGTAGCCGCCCAGTTAAGAACTGTTAATGCTTTTGCTGAAGTGTCTTGTGGGTTATTGATGAGCGTTCTCACTATTCGTTTTAGACATAAACCTTTGCTATTAACAGGGTTGGCGCTTGTGTCATTCTCTGCTGTTGGGAGTTTTTTTGCTTCAACCCTTGAGTTATTATTGTTTTTTTCATTTCTTGAAGGAGCGGGGAGCATAATATTTATAATTTTAGCCTTTACTATGGTGGGTAATGTTATTTCCTCAGATAAGAAAGTTCAAGCAGTGGGCTGGCTTGTAGCTGTAGGCTATGTTTTCAGTTTTATAAGTACCCCTTTAATTAATTTATTCGCAAATTTAGGCAGTTGGCGATATACTTTTCTGCTGCTTGTATTGCCTGTTTCAGTTATAGGTTTCATTTTAGTCTTCCTTGGGGTTCCATCGGTTGATACATTAACGCGTCTGCAAATGTCTCACGCTGAGGCTTATCTGCGCGATTTAAAACGAATTTTTCTAAACAAATCAGTTATTTCGTCTATAGTTGGCGGATTTTTTTTTTACAGGCTCTTCAATAGGCGTTTTCGCGATTGCTTTCTATAGAATGCAATTTTTAATATCTAGGACAGAATCAGTTTACATCCTATTAATGGTCGCATTGCTAGCTGTTCTCGGTAGTTTCATTCCTGCTAAACTTAAACACAAAATAAGCTCAAAATCATTAACAGTTATAAGCATATTCGGTAATGGAATCTGTTCTGCATTGTTATTTCTTGCTCCTTCGCTTTGGATCGCCTTGTTTTTCAATTTCTCAGCCACAGTATTTATCACAGTAGCAACCTCAGCGTACCACTGCTTAATTCTAGAACAAGTTCCCCGATCTCGAGGAATCACAATGTCTTTGTTTAGGACAGCCACAGGTACAGGTTGCATAGTTGCACCTGCCTTAGCCGGTATATTGCTTGTAACTTTTTCCCCTATTTCTCTGCAAACCAGCTACATTGCCGCAGGTGTAGGTCTTTGTATTTTAAACATGATCTCAGCATGTATACTGCATTTTTTCTCAAAAGAAATCCTGTACCGCCAATAAAATGTCTAAACAGTTGAGATGTATTGCCTGCGGGAAATCCATGTTGTCGGAACTTGTCCAATTTGCATTTTAAGCCTCACTACGCTAGGCATATTTTCCAATTCGCTTTGGGCTGCAAGTAACTGACTGATATTTTTTATCATTATAGTTACTGCAGCATCAAATTCGCCGCTGCCCCTAATTATTAAAGTGATATCTGGAACTTTGTTAAGAATCTCGTCGATTGTTAAGTTAACTTCTCCCGAACTAAAGGCTAAATTGAATAAGGCAGTGGCGTTATAGCCTAGCTTTGTAGGGTCAATCTGAATGGTGGCCTTCATGTTGCCGCTTTCTACCAACTTCTGATACCTTCTTGCTACCGTATCAGTTGAAAGTCCTAATTTTTGGGCTATATTCCTAAATGATTCTCGACTGTTTATCGACATCTCTTCCACTATTCGAATATCTGTTTCATCAATCTTACAATAACGATTTGCCTTTTGGCCTTGTTTTTTTCCATATACTGTTATTCTCTCTTTTTTTGCGATGTCCAAATTTTCTGGAATATTTATAACCTCAGTCCAAACATTAGTTTTTATATCAAAAATCGCTGGATGGTGTCTTATGATGCTTTTAACTTGTTCCAATTCTTTAGTGTTATGAAGCGTTGTTACAACTTTAATATTGTATTCTGGGTCGTGAACACGAAAAACACCATAAACTGATAAACGGGGGCTGGTAATCAACGGTATTTTATGGATGTACTCTTCAACATCTTTTAATTGCGTTTTAGCGGCTTTAATGAAAAGGCTTGCAACATTATCGAAACCGAAAGTTCTGTAATCTATTTGTACAGTTGCTCCTTTGATAACTCCTTTTCTCTCTAATTCTGCATAACGATTTGTTATTGCTGTCTTCGAAACACCAGCAGTTTTTGCGATTTCGGAAAAATTTTTCCTTGCGTCCTTCAAGAGCTCCTTCACTATTATTTCATCAATAGAGTCTATTGTCTTAGCGAACTTCAAATGTACTTCTCCTACTGCTGATTCTTTACACCTCTTGTAGTTAATAGTTTCTCATGTTTGCCTCATTTGCTGTTCCTTATCTTTATGTGTTGAGCATAACGACCATTTTTCGTATATTGTAAATGTTTTAGCTGTTTAAGTTTATTTTATCTGGTTTTTTTAAAAAATATGCAAAATTTTATAAAGCTTTTGAGGTGAATAGAGATTTTCAAACCTAAAAGGAGAGATGATCAATTGAACAAGACTCTAAATAAAAAAGTTTTTATGACAATTGCCATCACATTGCTGCTTTCAACTATTATGCTAACAATTACGTTATCAAGCACTTCTGCTCATACTCCTGCTTGGACTATCCCAACATATGCTTACATCGCTGTTGCCCCTAACCCTGTTGGAGTCAACCAACCTGTCTTTATTGTCATGTGGATTGATAAGGTGCCTCCTTCTGCTGTGGGCGCCAACGGTGACAGATGGACAAACTACGCAGTCAAAATCACTAAACCGGACGGCACAACAGAAACTTTGGGGCCATTCATTTCTGACTCAACCTCCTCCACCTACACCACATACACTCCTAATCAAATCGGCACCTACACGCTTACCTTCACGTTTCCCGGGCAAACAGCAAGCCTGTATCACCCTGTAACAGGCACCAGAGGTGTTTACAGTGACTATATAAATGATACGTATTCTGCAAGTAGTGCAACAACCACGCTTACAGTTCAACAAAACCAAGTGTCTATAACAGAAGATTACCCCCTTCCAAGCAGTTACTGGAGTCGACCAATCGAAGGACAAAACACCAACTGGGTAACTGTTGCATCTAACTGGCTAGGCGGGTCACAGATTGTAAATAATTACCAAAAAGACGGTTCAGCCCCAAGCAGTCCACATATAATGTGGACTATTCCACTCCAAGACGGTGGCGTCGTAGGCGGTACATCTAGTAGTACTGTTGGTGTGACCTACTATGCTGGTATGTCTTACGAAGGTAAATTCTCAACGCCCCTCATAATACAAGGTCGCTTATACTATCCTATCCCATTAAGTAACAATGCTCAAGGCGGACTTGGTGGCTCAACTCTCAGCGGCGGATATGCATGTGTTGACTTGCAAACTGGTGAACGCATTTGGTGGAAAAATTATACAGTTAACCCAACATTCGGGCAACTTTACGATTATGAGTCCATGAATCAACACGGAGTAATTGGTTACTTGTGGGCGGTTAGTGGTACAACATGGATTGCTTATGAACCTGAAACAGGTAACTGGCTATTTAACCTCACCGATGTTCCATCAGGCACCCAAGATTACACATCAAAAGGTGAAATCGTCCGTTACGTACTAAATGTACAAGGCAGTTGGCTAGCAATGTGGAATAACACTGCAGCCCCAACACTAGCAGGCTCGACAGACCCCTCAAATTGGATGGTTAACGCTTGGAGGCCAGTAGGAAAAGTCGTTAACGCGAGCACGGCGTATTCATGGAATATTACAATACCCACGCTATCTCCTGGAACAACAATTCGTCAAGCAATCACAGGCGACATACTTCTGGTTAGTTCAGGTAGTTTCGGAGGTATAGGCACGGGAATCACAGGTGCAACTATGACCGCCATAAGCTTAAAACCTGAAACGCGTGGTCAAATACTCTGGACCAAAAACTACCCCCCACCACAAGGAAATGTTACGCGTCAATTTGTTTTCGCAGACCCTCAAACCCGCACTTTCTTCATGCTTGACAAAGAAACAATGACGTACTGGGGGTACGACTTAGACAATGGAAACACAATTTGGGGTCCAGTAACTATATCGAACGCCTACGACTATTACACATCAACAGTAGCCAGCTACAACAATGGGGCGCGCTCAGTCGCCTACGGTAACCTCTACGTAACAGGATACGGCGGAGTAACATACGCAATTGATGCTAAAACTGGACAAATCAAATGGACCTATGGTAATGGCGGTAAAGGTAATAGCACTAACAGTGGTCTAAACACGCCTTGGGGTAACTACCCAACCTTCATAGGC
>JBNVCD010000035.1:8154-10871 GCA_050410875.1 Bathyarchaeia archaeon
TACCTCTTCAGTAGCGAACACTCGCCAAACTCACCCCTCTACAAAGGAGAAAAAATACGTTGCATCAACGCATACACCGGCGAAGAACTATGGGTCATTTCAGGTTGGGGGCAGTCAGGTAACTTCTACAGCGCAAATGGAGCAATCGCAGACGGTTACTACGCATATCTAAACTCATATGACCAACAAATTTACTGCATCGGAAGAGGTCCAACAAAAACCACTGTCTCCGCGCCGCAAACCGCTGTGCCAGCGGGAACCCCAGTGCTGATAACTGGAACAGTTACAGATCAAACTCCAAGCAAAGAAGCAAAAGATACTCCTGCAATCTCAGATGAAAGCATGGGCGCTTGGATGGAGTACCTATATATGCAAAAACCAAGGCCAACTGATGCAAAAGGTGTACAAGTAAAACTTGTTGCGTATAACGAAAACGGTAATGCAATTTCCATAGGAACAGCAACTACGGATATCTACGGCAACTATGGTTTAGCTTGGACGCCTCCAACCGAAGGTACCTATCAAATAATTGCCACATTTGAAACCACAAATTCCTATTGGGGTTCGGAAAATTCAGCATACTTATCAGTCTGTCCAGCAGTAGCGCAACCAACAATACCCTCTACTCCTACCCCCGCCCCAACTCAAGCACCAACTAGCACAGCAACACCTGCAACGCCTTCACCTTCAACAATTGCTGAACCAGATGCAAAAGCTCCAACTGACACTTTGCTTATTATAGGTGCCGCTATTGTAATAATCATAGTCATAGCGGTTGTTGCCATGTTACTGAGAAAGAGAACATAAACTTACAACATCCTTTTTTCTTTTATTTAAACTATTGAAGAACATATCTCTAAAATAGACTACTTTGTCTAATATCTATAAATCATTGCTTGTTGTGTACAACACAGTACCATTCAAACGCGTGTCTTCTACATCTCAAAACATAGTCCAATGTTGGCGGCGACTGTTGAAGAGGCATGCAAACTCTTGGAAGTCGACTTCGAATATGCGGCTTCCAGAGATGGATGGCCAGAAGCTTTTCAGAAAACGCAACTGGAAACGGCTTCAAACTAGTTATATTGCTGGCAGTGAAACCTTAATCTATATATGCAGGTTGTTCAGAATTGCTAACTAATTAACCACACATGTCTGGTGAATGTATGACTAAACCAATGAGCGTTGGAGAATTACGTGTCGGCGGCTACATGATGATTGACGGTGAACCCTGCCGCATCATGGACGTCACTAAATCTAAACCTGGCAAGCACGGCGCTGCTAAAGCAAGAATAGTCGCCATAGGCGTCTTTGACGGGCAAAAACGCCAGTTTGTGAAGCCTGTTGACGCTAACGCCGAGGTTCCCATAATCGACAAGCGCCCTGGTCAAGTTTTCGCCGTGAACCCCACCGGCGTGCAAATCATGGATCTGGAAACCTACGAGTATCTAGACGCGCCTTTCCCTGAAGAAGAGGATCTTAAGGCGAAACTTGCCGCAGGCGTAGAAGTCGAATACTGGAAGATACTGGGGAAAGTCAAAATCGTCCGCACCAAGTAACCTCCCCCCTAAAGACGCGTACTCCACTTTTACCTGCTGTTTCCTGTTCTTAGCTGTTTGTTAGGTAGAAGATTTTATCCACCAGTGCCAATTGAGTTTTCTGAAGATTAAGTAGAGCGCCAGCAGTATGATGCCCCAGCTCAAAGCGACGCTTGCAACCATGAGGACTAAGTCGTCTTTTTGGATGTAGTGGTAGCTTGCCCACCAGCTTAAGGCGCATAAGCCTACAAGCAGCAAGCCAAACATGGCAGCGTGGATGGCGCGTTCAGCGGTCACCTGTTCTTCACCTTGTGTGTGAGTAAGCGCGTCTTGCTGATAAGATTTTCCATGAACAAGTTTATTTTCCCTGCTGTGGTGAATGTTTATGGAGCCAATGATGCATGAAGAGCCGTCTGAATTGTGACGAAAACTCAATTATGGGGAACCTGAGGCTTCACTGTTCTGCTTTGACTTGTTTGTAGAGGCGTCTGCACCCACAGCTTGTGTCTGCCTGTAAAGCGCCCAAACCCCTACAATATATATTTAAAGCCTACAGCGGACTTCTAGATGGCGACTTAAGATGTCTATAGACCGGTTAGGCTCCTCACTCTACGACGCCATAAAAAAAGTCTTCAAATCGTCCGTGGTAGATGAAGCTACTGTAAAGGAGCTTGTGCGGGACATTCAAAGAGCGCTGCTGCAGGCAGACGTTAACGTGCAGCTGGTTTTAGACATCTCCAAACGCATTGAAGAGCGCGCCATAAAAGAAAAAGTTCCACAGGGCATCTCAAGACGTGAACACGTCATCAAAGTCGTCTACGAGGAACTTACACGTTTCGTAGGCGAAAAAAACGTCCCCCTCAAAGTGGAGCCAGGCAAAAAATTCGTACTTATGCTAGTCGGCATTCAAGGCTCAGGGAAAACCACCCATGCAGCCAAACTTGCCCGTTACCTGCAGAAACGCGGGCTTAAACCAGCTTTGATCTGCGCAGACACCTTCAGGCCAGGCGCCTACGCTCAGCTTCAACAGTTAGCCGCTCGAATCAACGTGCCCATCTACGGCGACCCCAAAGCGAAAGACCCTGCAAAAGTGGTCTCTGAAGGGCTAAAGCAGTTCCCAGATAAAGACATAATTATTGTAGACACTTCAGGGCGTCACAAAGAAGAACATGAACTCAT
>JBNVCD010000036.1:0-5074 GCA_050410875.1 Bathyarchaeia archaeon
GGAGAAGACACTGCTTTAAGAACTTTGACTCCGCGTGCACGCTGTGGAAGCGACATTTTTAGTTCCTCTTGAGCGGCTGTAGGTATTGTAAACGGCAGAGTTTAAACTTTAGCTATCAAGACCTTAAAAGAAACGCTTTGAAGGTGAAAACACCAAAAGTCTTATGAGTAGTTTGATACTATGGGTGGTTGTGGAAGGCTAAACCTAATGGTTTATTGTCATAAATGTGGGAATTGAATTCTGACGAGGCAAACGTCTGCAGCAAGTGTGGCACCATACTTGTCAAACAGCGAAGCAGCTTTATGGAAATGCGTCATCACCGTCACAGAGCAGGCGCAGGCGCTTTAATGGCAGGTCTAATAATCATCATATTAGGTTTTATTTTCTTAATTTCTGACGTGTGGAACATAAACATTCCATGGTGGCCGCTTGTCATAATCGCTGTAGGCGTTTGGCTTGTTGCACGTTCAGTTATGCGGCAACGCAAATACCGTTAAGGGCGTCAAACAGCTAATTCCCCATTTTTATTGCCTAATCACTCAAACAGTTACCTAACACATAATAGCAAACGCTTATTCTCATTTGGCCACAAAAAAGTTATATTACAACAGGATAAAAGGTGTAGTTTATTACGGGGTAAATGTACAGATGGCAAAATACATTTTTGTTACAGGCGGAGTTTTAAGTTCCGTTGGAAAGGGCATATTAACTTCTTCAATTGGCAAAATGCTTCAAACACGAGGATTAAAAGTTACAGTTATAAAAATTGACCCTTATGTCAACGTCGACGCCGGAACCATGAACCCCTACATGCACGGCGAAGTTTTTGTCACCGACGACGGAGGCGAAACAGACTTGGATCTAGGCTGGTACGAACGGTTCCTCGATTTAAGCTTAAAACAGGAAAACAACCTCACTACAGGACTAATTTACAAGGCCGTCATAGAAAAAGAGCGGCGAGGCGACTTTTTGGGCAGATGCGTCCAAATCGTGCCGCACGTCACCAACGAAATAAAAAACCGCCTACGCACCATAGCTAGAACCTCAAACGCAGAAGTCGTCCTCACTGAAGTAGGCGGCACAGTCGGCGACATTGAAGGCTTACCCTTTCTGGAAGCCATAAGGCAAATGCGCCTTGAAGAAGGCTACGAAAACACACTGTACGTTCACGTAGCATTAGTCCCTATTCTAGACGTAACCATGGAGATGAAAACTAAACCTCTGCAGCACAGCGTCAACGAACTGCGCCGCATCGGTATTCAACCCGACATAATTGTCGCCCGAAGCCCAAAAATGATTGATGCAGAAGCACTACGCAAGATCGCCTTGTTCGGCACAATTCCTGAAAACGCAGTGTTCTGCAGTTATAACGTAGATTCAGTTTACCAAGTACCCCTTATCCTTGATAAACAGGGCATGGGCGACTTCATATGCCAACGCTTTGGATACAAATGTAGCAGCGGCGCCGACTTTAAAGAGTGGAAACAATTCGTCGACGCCATCATAAAACCTGAGCATGAAATAAACATTGCTCTGGTAGGCAAATACGCAGGCTTAACCGACAGCTACGTTAGCATGAGCGAAGCCCTACGTCACGCTGGCGCAGCCTGCAAAAGTCGAGTCTGCATAACTTACCTTGAAGCAGAAAAGTTTGAGCAAAACCCAGACTGCATCTCTGACCTCAAAAGCTACGACGGCGTTTTTGTTCCCTATGGTTTCGGACCACGTGGCACCGAAGGAAAAATTGCAGCGATAAAATTTGCACGCGAAAACGATATCCCATTCCTCGGTATATGCTATGGCTTCCAGCTGGCAACTATCGAATTCGCAAGAAACGTTTGCAACCTAAAAGACGCAAACAGCACAGAAATCAACCCCAATACACCTCACCCGGTCATAGACCTCATGCCCGAACAACGTGGCATCGAAAATAAAGGCGCAACAATGCGGTTGGGCGTACATAAAATCATACTTGAAAAGGGCACCTTAGCATACAACCTCTACAAAGCCGAAGAAATTCAAGAAAGACACCGTCACAGATTCGAAGTCAACCTAGACTACCGCGAAGTACTGGCTAAAAACGGCTTAGTCTTTTCAGGCAAAAGCGCCGATGGTCGAAGAATGGAAACGTTGGAACTTCCAGATCGCTACTTCTTCTTTGCGTCACAGTTCCACGGCGAATTCAAAAGTCGCCCAGGTAAACCATCACCCGAATACTACGGTTTCATCAGTGCGTGTCTAAGCAGAAAAAAGAGAAGACCAAAACCCACCTTCTCCTAATTTTCACCTCAATTAAAACAACCAAGCACTATTAGATAGCATTCGGTAACAACGAAGTGAGGAAATTTTTTGTCGTCGTGATTGCTGTTCTTGTCTTAATGTGCCATCGCTTCCCGCAATGACTCATGCTTCGATTACAACATTTGAACTTACAACAAAAGAAATTTCCAAGATGTTTTGGATTTGGGATAAAAATTAAACTGAGACCGTGGTTAGTTGTATAGTTCACAAGAAACTAGGGTTTGCTGGGGCTCTGAACGGTTGGAGAGATATTGGAGAGAAAACGGAAAACCCTGTGCTACCACTGGTAGTAGCGAAACCGCCAAAGCCCACTCAGCCCCAAACTTTACCCATGTAAATCTTTAAATAAAAAAGAAAGAGAGAAAGGGCTCTTCAATTGCGTTTCCGCAGGAAAACCGCGGCGACTGCGATTACTATTATGATGACTATGGCTGCGGCGGCGATTATGTAGATATCCATGCTAGGCGCAGGAGCTTCAGGTTCAGGCAGGACAGTAGGCGAAACCGTGGGAGCAATAGTAGGAGCAACGCTTGGTTGAGCTGTTCCAGTCGGTTGTGGAGCAACAGATTCTGGTCCAACTACCATATATGTTGTTGCAAATGATCCGGCGTAAGAGTTTGTTCCTTCGAAGGTTGCAGTAATCTGGTATAGTCCTTCGACGGGGGGAATCCATGTCACTCCAAAGTTTCCAGCTAAATCTGTTGTTGCTGTTCCGATGTTTTGTAAGTTACCGTTGGGGTCAATAGCCGTTAGTTTGACTTCTACGCCTTTTGCGTTGGTGGGCATGGGTTTCTGCTGGTGTAGATACTCCATCCACGCGCTCATGTCAGCGTCGGAGATTGCAGGCGTGTCTTTTGAACCGGGCGATTGATCAGTGACGGTGCCTGTTATGACTATGGGTGTTCCTAAGGGTGCTGCAATTTGAGGTGCTGAAACGGTTGTTTTACTGGGGCCTTTGCCGAATGTGTAGATTTTTCCGTCTAGGGAGTTGAGTGTAGTGTAGTATCCGTTGGAGATTGCGCCCATACGTAACTTTCCAGATATGCTCCAGACTAATTCGCCTGTGTTTACGTCGAGACACCAGAGTTTGCCTCCTCTCCATGGGACGCTGTCAGGGGAGTGTTCATCGTTAGTTATGTAGAGTTTCCCGTCCGCAATTGTGAAGCCTGAATAAACGGGGTATGTGCCGTAGGGGGTTTCGTAGCCTGAGCTTCCAAAGTAGAAATCCCAAAGTAGTCTGCCGTTGGCAGTGTCGTAGGCGCGAACGTGACCGTCGTACCCTGACACAAATAGCTTGTCGTAGGCGATTTGCCATTGCCAGTTGAAGCTTGCCCAGCCGCTGGTGTAGGGTTCGGTTGACCAAACCTCAGCGCCTGTTCTGAGGCTGTAGGCGTGCATTATTAGTCTAGCTTCGTCGTACATCGTGTAAATGCCGCTGCCGATGGGACCGGGAATGTAGAATGTTTCCAAGATGCCTGTACGGTTAGCAGTCCACAAGGGGCTCAGCGTAGTAGGGTAGTTGCCGTTTGAGTCTTTCTTCATTTGGCTTACATCGTACATTACGTCTACATGGGTAGGTGGAACTACCGAGTTGTCAGCGTATGTTGCAAGGGCGTAGCCGTCTTTGACTTCTTGAAGTGAGGTCCCAGGAATTACTGGAGGTATGGATACGTTCCATTCGATTCCTCTGTTGCCGTCGTATGTTGCTCCGATTGTTGGTCCCCATGTGTCTAGGAAAGTTGGGTTGTAGAGAACTTTAGTTGAATTCCAAAGGATCATTCTGTTCTTTGTTGAGTCAAGAGTGTATGCAAGTATTTCGCCTTTTGGTCCAGGTATTGTAGTGGATACGCCAAATCCTCCCGGTCCTCCCCAGGTCACGTTTTCTATGCTGCACATATATCTGCCTGTGTAGGCATCATACATTTTCCATGTGGTGCTTGGTGCTGAAAAGAAACCGCCTGGCCCTGTGTCCCACAGGTATGCAAGTGCGCCGTGTTCGTTTGGTGTATCGATGTCAACTACCTGCGCGAATTTTATGCTGACACCGTCTAGAGTCCATACGTCTTCGCCTGTGTATAGGTCAACGCAGCGAGTTTGGTAAACTACGGCTTGGTCCAGATAGTGCTCTGTGAAGATTATTTTTCCGTCAAGTATGAGTGGATTGTAATGTTCCTCATATGACAGCCCTTGGTAGTAGTTCACGTCACCGAAAGGTCCACCTACGAGTCCACCAAGCATGATTTGTTTGGTCCAAAGGATGTGGGCGCTGTTTGGCGCTATCGTGTATGGAGCAAAGGCGTTGTTGCCGCTGCCGAAAGAGCGTGTCATGAAGTCGTAGCCTTCCATTAACCAGTTATCCGCGATTTCGTTCCAGCCTTTGTTCTCGCCGTAGATTGGGGTTGTCCAGTATCCTGTTGGGAGAGGATTGTTTGGCATCGGTAAAACGGGTTCCTGTGTCACATTGACTGTAATTTCTGCGCTTTGGCTGGGGAGGTAGGTGTTATCGTAGACGGATAAGCCAAATAGGCTGAATGATGAGCCGTTGATGCGTTGTCCAGGGAAAATTGTTTGTAGCTTGTATTGCCCTACCATGGTGGGTACGTAGATGAACCAACCGTTACTGGTAGGGTCGGTGGTGAGACCGGTTTTGTTGAAGACGGAGCCGTCGGGTAAGGTGATTTTAACTGTGAATCCTGTGAACATGGTGCCTGCCCCTAATGCGCCAGCGTTAGGTGAAACCTTGTCGAGTCTATATGTAACCAGTAGATTTTGG
>JBNVCD010000036.1:5084-10785 GCA_050410875.1 Bathyarchaeia archaeon
CCTACTCCTACAGGGTTGGGTGCTGCAGCTATGAAAGAGAATGTTTCAACCATTTTGGTTTCAGCGGCGGCAAAAGGAATTGTTGCAAATATGGATGCGGCAGTCAACATCAGTATTACTGTGATGGTGGCAGCAGATTTAGTAGTAAATTTTCTTTTTTCATTCATGTTTTTGTTTCTCCTTTTTCGTGAATATTCAATTAAAAAATGTTTTAAGTGTTTGTAATCAGTAGTACTGATGACAAAGCGAAAGTTTAAAACTGAAAAGCCTCATATTTGCTCCTGCTCAAACACGGAGAGCGCCTTATGCTGCAGGATGAGTATCTCCAAACGCTGGTAGATTTAGGTTTAACACGGGTGCAAGCGAAAGCATATCTTGCTCTTTGCCGATTAGACTGCGCAACTATAAAGGCTATCTCAAAAATGTCTAATCTCGCCCGTCAAGATGTCTATCGCATTATGCCTTCTCTTCAAAAGATGGGTCTTGTTGAACAGATAATTTCTAACCCAATCAAATACCATGCAATTCCAATAAAAAATGGCGTTTATAGTCTGCTTCAACATCACATAGAAGAACAAGAAAGATTGACGAAAAAAACTACGGCGCTTCTTAATCGCATTAAAGAAGACAATTTCAAAATGAACTTTACAGCACAAGAAGAACCCCAGTTGTTGATCATCTCGGAGTTATCGCTTCTTTTCAAGAAACTCATGAATGGGACTCGTACATCACAGCTAAGCATTGATTCAGTGGGAACGTGGGAAGCCTTTGACGGAGTGACGGCGAACGGATTACCGGACTTTAAGAAGGCGCTCCAGCGCGGCGTAAGAATAAGAGCAATCACAGAAAAACCGCCAAGCGGGAAAAGCTTGCCGGGTTACGTGAAAACTTTGCAGAAGCACCCGTTATACGAAGTCAGATTTGTAGTTCCTCCTGCACCTGTAACTATGGCTATACTGGACAAAAAAGAAGTGAGCATATGCATTTCGGTACCTGCTGGCAATTCACCTTCCTCTTTGTGGTCAAGTAACAGTGTCATTGTAAGTTTAGCCTCAAACTATTTTGAAGAAATTTGGAACAAAGCTTCAAAAAGCACACCTTTAGGAAAACGAAAAGAGCAACAACCAATTAACTTAACTTTGAAAAACACGGTTGACAATAACTCTTCGGCACTACAATGTTAGCCCGGCGTGCATGAAAAAACAGTGTTTGAAAAAAGGCTACAAGGCTTATTTAGGATAAAGCATATAATCGGGTGCAACATCATTCTGCGGTTATCAACTAGGCTGCGAAAAACGGATGGATACACCTAAACCCCAACTGACGCGCAAGACAATACTGTTGCCCATAATTGGGATAGCTGCCTTTTTCGCGTATATTCTCCTCTTTAACGTGGATCTCCTAGAAATTATAGCTACGGCGCAGACTGCCAACTTGTGGTTTTATTCAGCAGCTGTATTGGTGGGGTTTTTAGAGGTGTTTTTCTACGCTGTCTCTTGGCGGGCTATACTAAGCGCGCTTAAAGTCAAAATTTCGATAGCACGTTCTTTTCTCTATACTTGGTATGGCATATTTATGGATCTTGTTATACCAGCAGAGTCTATTGCAGGTGAAGTCTGCAGAATATACCTTGTTAACCGAGAACAGAACGGCACCAGCGGCAAAACAGTTGCTTCCGTTGTCACTCAAAGAATTTTGAGTATGGCAATTAACGTGGCAATTCTGCTCCTAGGAATTATCTTTCTTTTTGACACTTCCACTATTAACCCACTTATCTTTAACGCAATTGTGCTTTTTACCGCAACCGTAACTGCTATTCTATGTTTGCTGCTGGTGATTTCATGGAAAGAAAACTGGAGCACAAAAATAATTAATGGTCTAATACGGATAGGGGAATTCATAAGTAGAGGACACTGGAAAGAAAAATTCGCCACCTTAAAAGAGGAAACGTTGAAGGCAACAAGGATGTTCCATGATTCAATGAAAGAATTTGGGCGAAAACCTCAGGCGCTAATTTTGCCAACTATTCTGCTGGTGCTAAACTGGACGGCTAGCCTCGCAGTTCCATATCTGGTTTTTCTTTCGTTAGGCTTTCAAGTTTCTTGGACGGTGATTTTTATAACTTCATCCATAGTTGTCGCCGTTAAATCTATCCCCGTAGGCGTACCTTTCGAAGTGGGACTGCCAGAAATAACGATGACCACTCTGTACGCCTCTATGGGTGTACCTGCGGGCATAAGCGCCACTGCCACAGTCCTGAGCAGGATAATTACACTGTGGATACGAGTAGGATGCGGTTTTGCTGCGCAGCAGTGGATAGAGTTAAAATCTGTTTTTAAAGTCAAATGCGATGTTCAATTGCAAAAACCCTAAATTTTTGCCGTACACTACTTTTTCTTTAGGCAACAAGATGGAAATAACAATTGAGTATGCAACAGCAGGGCTGCTTGACGAGCTATATAAAATAGAGAGACAATGCTTTCAACTGGAAGCCTTTTCAAAGAGTCAACTTAGAGCGTTGCTGAGTGATTATAATTCTGTAGGTTTGGCTGCGATGGTAAATTATCAGTTGGCGGGCTTTATAATAGGCACCATAGAATTTGATCGTAGCGCTTCCGTGGGGCACATACTAACCATAGAGGTAGCGCCTAATTTTCAGCGCAAGGGTATAGCTCAGAAACTGTTACAGTCTATTGAAGCCATATTTAGGGCACAAGCAATCACTGCCTGTTATTTGGAGGTACGTGAAGACAATACCGCGGCTTTAAAGCTGTATGAAAAAGCCGGTTACAAAAAAGAAGCTAAACTTGCTAACTATTATCCTAGTGGTCACGGATTACGTTTAAAGAAAAACCTGTAAATTGCGCCTAAACACGTTACAATTAAAAGGTCAAGTTGCAGTCTGAATGAAAATTGCTGAAGCCCAAAATGCTTAAAAACGTTATTTTCCTTCATAGTATGGGTAAAAGGAAGTTGGCTATGCAGCACAGCAGCGAACAGCCCTTCATGAAAAACCTTGTTATCCTGCTGAGAAACACCACTTGGCGATGCGGAAAAGTTGAGCGCTCTATTGTCAAGCATCTTCACAAAAGACATGAAAACTTTGGCAAAACGGAAGTCTCAGTGAAGGATATAATGCACAACCTTAACTTGGCTGGAGAAAAACGAAGTGAATTCTTCGACGCCCTCAAACGGTTAGAAAAAAGGAACATAGTGAAATTGCTATAAAAGTAAACGCGTGCGTGCCGAAGACTTTTACTTTGTTAGTTTCTTGGCGCTTCCAATCCACATTTTGACGATTTTAGGTGAAACTTGAAGTTTTTCAGCTAAAACTTCCGGCGAAGCTTCAGATAGAGCTTTAATAGTTTCGATGCCGTTTGCCTTCAACTGCTCCGCTCTTGCTTTGCTTATTCCCCTTATTTGGGTAAGCTCGGAAGCAACATCAGCTGGAGCCACTGCGGGTTTTTCTGGCGATTCAACAGTTGAAGTTTGAGGCAGGGGGGTAGAGGGCGCTGGCTCGGTTAAGGGTTGTTGTGGCGCTTCCTGCGCAGGTGCAGTTGTCGTCTGTTGGGGCGGGGTACTTGTTTGCGGTTTTGGTTTCATTAAAAAGCCGACAATTGCACATAAGATGCCTAAAATTGCCGTGGAGGCGACGTAAAGGTTACGCCCGTTTTGTTCGGTAACCATGATAAAGGAAAGGGCTGCTGCTAAGAAGAGCGCTACAGCCAAAACGTAAAAGGTGTAGTCTAAACGCATATTGTCATCCCTGCCCTCTCTATTTTGGCTATGAGCACTTAAATAATTTTCCTCGAAAATTTGAGTGCAAGAAAATGTGGGGGTGAATCCTAGATTATTTCAGGATTTCGTTTTCTTTTGGCGGCGCCTTAATTAGACCTTTTTTCATGAGTAACATGGTTGATTCCCTTGCTGTTCGAATTATTGTTGACGCTCGCTCGTATAGCTCGTTTCGGCTGGGTTTAACTCGGGCGACTCCCTGCTCGATTGATTTTAAGGCGCAAGCAACTGCTTCACGGGGGAAGACTTCCCACTCCTCCATTCTTGGCAAGATGTCTTTCTCGTTGATGCCCCGTTCCTCTGCGAAGTTGGCAAGCTCTTGTGCTGCTGCGATGCACATGTCGTCGGTGACCGTTTTTGCTTTTACGTCTAATACGCCGCGGAATATTGCGGGGAAACCTAGGCTGTTGTTGACTTGGTTGGGGAAATCGTTTCTGCCTGTGGCGACTATTCGGGCTCCGGCTTCTTCGGCTTCCCAAGGCCAAATTTCAGGGATGGGGTTGGCGCACGCGAAAATGACGGCGTCGTCCGCCATGGTTTTTATCCATTCAGGTTTGATTGTTCCAGGGCCCTGTTTAGACGCTGCTACAACTGCGTCGACGTCTTTGAAGGCTTCGGCTATGTCGCCTGTTCGGTTTTCGCCGTTGGTTATTTGGGTTAACTCGTATTTCCACGGGTCGTCTTCTTTGGTGATGTCTTTTCGGTTTTTATGCACAACCCCTTTTGTGTCGACCATGATGATGTTTGCCGGTTTTACGCCCCACCGTTGGAGGACGTAGGCTGTGCGTATGTTCGCGGCGCCTGCGCCTATCAACGTTATAAGGACCTCTTTTGGGTTTTTCCCCACAATTTTAAAGGAGTTAATTAGACCTGCAAGAATCACGGTGGCGGTGCCTTGTTGGTCATCATGCCAAACGGGAATCTGAAGGTTCTCCCGAGCCTTTTCTAACGTGTAAAAGCATTTGGGTTTTTCGATGTCTTCCAAGTTTATGCCGCCGAAACTTGGCTCAAGAAGCTCGCAGGCGCGGACGATTTCTTCAGGGTTTTTGGTTTTCAGGCAAATAGGAAACGCGTCCACGCCGCCTAGGTACTTGAAAAGCATGGCTTTGCCTTCCATGACAGGCATAGCTGCTTCAGGACCGATATCGCCTAAACCTAAAACTCGTGTGCCGTCGGTGACCACTGCCACGCTGTTCCAGCGGTTGGTGAGTTCGAAGGATTTGTCAGGGTCTGCTTGGATTTCCCTGCATGGCGCCGCTACGCCTGGCGTGTACCATATGGAGAAGTCTGTTGGACCTGTGATGGCGCATTTTGGCATAACTTGCATTTTGCCCTCATAGAACCGGTGCATGGCAGGTGCAAGCTGCGAGGGTTTTTTAGCTTTGGATAATAATTCTTCAACTGTTGGTTTTGATTTAATATTACGTGTAGTCATGGTGACTTTTTCCTGTTATAAAGTACAAAGAGAGAAACAAGAACTGAAGTTAAAAGGTTTTTTGCCTAAAGAACAGTTTTACGATTTCAACGCTAAAAATAGAAAAGCTATAAGCTTGGGTCGAGACTAATTATACGTATTATTGGTGAAAAAATGACTGAACGTGATAACTTAACTGACCCACAAAAAGCGATGGAATACTCGCAAACTATGGCGGAAAGCCGAAATGAACTGGAAACCTTAAGAGCAGAACTACAGAAATTGATGGTGAAATTTGGGCTACGTGCGCTTAAGCTCTATCAGACAGGCGCGTCTGAGCCACTTCAGCCTATGCAGATGTCCTATTTGATTAAGTATGAATTAAATAACGTCGTTGCGGATCTGCAGGAACCCGCGGCTATGGAAGAGATAATCAAGCAAACAAAACTTGAGTACCAAAAACTGCAGCAAAAACAAACAGAAACCTGATTT
>JBNVCD010000037.1:0-4648 GCA_050410875.1 Bathyarchaeia archaeon
TCCATAACTTCTGCCAATGTGTCGCCTTGGGTGTGGCATCCCGGTAAAGCAGGTACGATAGCCACGTAGCCGCCGGTTTCATCCTCTAGAAGCACTACGTCAAACTCGCGCATTTAATTTTACCATAGCGTTAGAGAGGCGACGGTTAATATAAGAATTCTGATGAAAATAAGCTAACACGCGCTTGGATACTGCTGCTGTTGTTTATCGTGCAGAAGCCTACAGATGCCAAGTGTCTGACCTTAACTTCGCTGAGCAAGTATGTTGTTGGGTTTCTTTTTTTTTTTGTTTTTTTTTGTTTTTTTGTTTTGGTTTGTTTTTTTATCCTCTTGGGACGATTAGGAGGGCTGGTTCGGGTTGCATTTGTGTGGTGGCGTAGACTGCTAGGGCTATGCTCCAGAAGATGTCGTCGTGTGTGCCGTGTGGGTGTGTGAAGCCTATGGTGTTGTCTTTGCGTAGGTGGTAGTGTTCTGTGTTGAGTTCTGTGCAGATGTCGGTGTGGTAGGGTTTTTGCCATGTGATGAGGGGGTAGTAGAGTTGGTGGTTCATCATGCGTTGTTTGAGGAGGCTTGCCATTTCGTTTTTGCGGGGGATGGTGAAGGTGACGCCTTCGGCGTTTTGGATGTCTGCGTTTTCCATGTCTGCGATGATGGTTGGGCCTTCGCGTGTTGTGTCTACGCGGATTTTTTGGATGGTGTTCCATCTGTCTTGTAGGGTTTTGATGTAGGCTAGGACTTGGGCGTAGAGGGTGGGGTGTTGGAAGATTTTGATGTGTCTTATGAGGAGTTTGTTGTTTTTGTTTTCTATGATGGTGAGGACGGTGTAGTCTTTGGTTTGTGCTAGGTCTAGGCCGGCGTAGAATTCGCCTTGTTGGGGTTTTTCGGGGTTGAGTTCTTGGAGGTCTTCGCCGCAGTTTTTGGTTGTGCCTATGCAGGAGGCGATGAGGCTTTGGGGTAGCCAGACGTCTTGGTCTTCTGCCCATTGTGCTTCCATTTCGCGTTGCCATCGGGTGGGGTCGTCGCCCATTTGGGTTTTGATTTTTTGTGTGATGTTGGGGTTTAGTGGGCCGTTTGGGTGTAGGGCTTTTTGGATGGGGACGTGTGAGGTTTTGAAGTCTTGGAAGTCTTTGTGGTTGAAGATTTTGTAGAAGATGCTGTCGGTGTGCCATGGGGTGCTGCTGCAGACGAATTTGCCGTTGGTTGTGCCTAGTGTGTAGAGGATGGCGTCGTAGAGGTCTTGGTCGTTTGGGATGAAGTTCATTTCGTCGCAGTAGACGACGTTTAGTGTTGGGCCTCTGATTGTTTCGGGGTTGTTGGGGAAGGCTTCGATGGTGCTGCCGTTTGTGAGGGTGATTTGGGTTTTTTGGGGTTTGAGTGTGATGCCGGGTGGGAGGTTGTGTGTGAATTTTGCTATGCGGTTGAGGATGCGTTTGGTTTGTCGCCATGAGGGGCCTACGATGCCTATGGCGCTGTTGGGGTTGTTTATGGCGTACCAGAGGAGGAGGGCTGAGATGATGAAGGTTTTGCCGCTTTGTCTGCACCATCGGGCGGCTGTGAATTGGTTGTTTGTGAAGAGGTTTATGAATTCTTGTTGGTAGGGGTATGGGGTGAAGCCTAGGATTTGCTGGAAGAAGGTGGTGGGGTTGGCGGTGAGTTTTTGGGTTTTTTCTTTTAGGGTTTGCTGGAGTTTTTTGTTATTGTGTTGGAGGCTGCGCCACCGGGGCAGGATCTGGTGGAGGCGGAGTGCCCGCGCCTCTTTCTTCTTTGAGTAGTTTGGCATTTAATTCCTCCATTTCTTTGAGTTTGGCTTCTATGCCGCGGTAGTTGATGTAGTCTGCGAGTAGTTCTTTGTAGGTTTTGGCGATGGTTGCTACGGCTTGGATGCGTTGGATTTCGGCTTTTGGGAGGCCTGGTTGGCTGCCGGTTTTGAGGGCGTCTGCGAGCATTTTTAGGACTTCTTCGACGCTTGGCAGTTCCTCTGGAAGTGGAGTTGACGTGTCGATGGTGCCGTCGGCTTGGATTTTCATGCCCATGCGGCGGCATTTTATGAGGATGGCGTCGGGTGTTTTTCTGAATTTTGCGGCGATTTCGGTTAGGGGCACGTTGTTTTCGATGAGGGTTCTGAGTTCGTTTTCTTCTTGTGGGCTCCAGTGTTTACCTCGAGTCATTTTTTTGTGCCTCTTTTTTTTGTCGCGGCAGGTTTTCTGCTGCGCGTGGTTTGGTGGTGTGTATTGTGGGTTTTCCTTTTTAAGTTGCCGGTTGCAGCGTACGCTTGCTGCAGGGGGGAGAGTGTGGTAAAAGTGATTTTGGCGGCTTTACGTGCTGCAGGTTGCTGTTTCCCGCTGGGCTTTTAAGCTGTGGAGGCGTATTTGTTTGTTGACGCATGTTTATAATGTGATTTGGCAGTGGCATGTATTGGTGATGTATGTTAGTGGTAATTTTCTATGAGAAGGTTCTTTTTAGCGGTGTTTTATCGAAGTCTGAGGGGTGTAGAAATAAGGATGTTGGGCGCTTAGTGGCTAACTGTCTAACTTATTATTCTTACTTTTCTCTTCGTAATTATGGCAAGTTTCTTTTCGAGTTCTCGTAGCTTCACCTTTCTTAGGGTGGTGTCGATGGTTTTGATGTTAGCGGATGTTGGCGGTTTTATTCTTACAACGATGGCTGTTAGTGAGCCTTTGAAAACGTTATAGTAAATGTAAGCGAAATCTGTATCCAGTGTGAGTACAATCATGTTGTTGTTTATAGCGTATAAGGCAACGTCTTTGTCTTTTGCTCCTCTGAGTCCAACTTCAGAAACCTTTATGGCGTTTAATCCTCTTTTCTTGAGCCATTTGACGATGCTTGTAGGTACGTTCTCGTCGATTAGTATACTCGTCAATTGTTAGCCTCTAAAGGGTGACGGTTACTTCTTTTTCTAGAAGTTTTGAGGCATAGAGGAGGGCTGCTTTAACGTCTTCTTCTTTAAGCTCTGGATATTCTTTAAGCACGTCCTTTGTGGTTAAGCCGGCGGCGATTAGTTCGATGATTAAGTACACAGGTATTCTTGTACCATTTATTACTGGTTTTCCCGCAAGTATATTTGGGTCGATTGTTATTCTATTCAGAGTGTCTTCCATTTTTTAACCGCGCCCAATTGCCCCTACATGTTATTTATATTTCCTGTTTTATTTTAACCTTATAGATTTTAAAAAGTTCTCACAGTTGTTCAATGCTTCTGTGACTTCTTCGTTGAAGTTTATGGATAGTTTTTTTGTTTGTTTTTTTGTTTGTTTGGTGTTTGTTTGCCCATTTTTTTGGTTGGATTAGAAGTGGGTGCGGTTTAGGTTATTTATGGTGGGTCTAAGGTTGGGGGTTTGTGGTGTTGTTTGGTGAGGTGTGTTTTTGTGAATTGGGTTGAGTTTTGTGTGGTGTTGGTGAGTGGGGTGGGTGTATTGGACATGAAATGTTGGGGGTTAGCGGAAAGTTGTTGTTAGGAAGGGTAGTTGAAGTTAGAGGGGTTGGAGGTGTTTTTGGTAGTTGTAGACGCAGTCTTCGGGGAACTGGGTGAACCAGCCGTGGGCGTCGTGTTCGCTGTTGAGTTGGATTTGGGTGGTGAGGGGTGTAACTTGGAAGGCGATGATGATTTTTGTTTGGTCAGCGGTTTCTTCGGTGCGGTAGGCGATGATGTCGCCGACGTTGATGGTTAGGTTTGTTTCTTCTTTGAATTCTCGTTTTAGTGCCTCTTTGAGAGGTTCGTTGTCTTCTACGTGGCCGCCGGGGACGTGCCATTTGCCTTTGAATGGTTCTACGCTGCGTTTTAGGAGTAGGAATTTGCCGTCTTTTGTGCAGACGCCGTCGACGCATACGACTAGTTTTTTCCTGTTCAAAGTTTTTTTATCCTTCTGCCTTGTTGCTGTTTAGTTGGGTGTTTCTTTTAGGGGGTTGTTTTTAGTTGCCTAGGCCTATGGCTTGGTAGTTTGTTTTTTGTTTGAATGTTTGGGGGTTGTAGATTCTTCTGTCGCCTATGATGTTTGGTTGTTTCATGTTTTTTGTTAGGTTGTTTGCAGGGTCATTTTTTGGGTGAAGAATGTTTTTATTGTTTTATGGAGTTTTTTGGTATTCTTGTTATACCTTCTACGTTGTCGAAGTGTTTGTCGAAGGTAAATATTTCTGTCACGCCGTTTGATTTCATGATGTCAACGGCTAAGGCGTCGTTGGCTTCGAGTTTTATGTCGTCGCTCAGCTCGTTTGCGGCGAAGTATGCTTCTTTGCTTACGCCTTGAACGTGGATGTTGTCCATCATGAGGAGGCCGCGGATGAGTTCGGTTAGTTTTTGTGGGGGCATGCCGTGTTTTAGTATGTTGACTATTTCAGATATGTGTACGACTGTTGTTATAGCTTGCTCTTTGCCTTGGGTTAGGTCTGTGATTATTTTTTTGGCTTGTTCTTTCATCTGTGTCTCTTTTTCTGTGAGTTGTTTTTTGGGTTTGTAGTAGGCGTAGATGAATACGTTTGCGTCTAGGAATTTCATGGGTGTGCCTCGTGGAATTTCTTTTGAAATTCGTTCCAGTCGCCTATGGAGTCTACGCCTAGATTTACTGTGTCGAAATTTTCTGTCAGGT
Organism: Bathyarchaeia archaeon; assembly: GCA_050410875.1. Taxonomy (GTDB): domain Archaea; phylum Thermoproteota; class Bathyarchaeia; order Bathyarchaeales; family Bathycorpusculaceae; genus JADGNF01. Next base: position 4,604 of record JBNVCD010000037.1, read on the forward strand.
CAATGTTTCGTTTGGGAACTATTTTCAGGTACCCTTTCCTTTTTA
>JBNVCD010000037.1:4658-4886 GCA_050410875.1 Bathyarchaeia archaeon
CTCGGTTGTTGCCTATTTCGGCTTCGCGCCAATCGGCAGGCAGTATGAGGCGCCCTTGCGGATCCACTTTCTTGATTTCTACTCCAATTTCCAATTTTTTCACCATTTAACTATGTTTTTCACCAGCATATAAGATTTTTTCACAAAAGAAGTTTATCGGTTGATTCTGTTTAAGCAGCTTCCAGTGTCCAGTTTCTTGGAAGAGCGGCATGGCTCAAGTCAAGAATA
>JBNVCD010000037.1:4896-10646 GCA_050410875.1 Bathyarchaeia archaeon
CCTGCAAGTTGCAACTTTAGGCAAAAAAGCTTGAATTCGCCGTGGCTATCAAGCAGTATGAAGACGAGCATTGTAGATGCTACCTGCAATTTCTAATCTCTACACTTTTAGGCATGATGGCACTTTAAAGATTAAACTTTCTACGCCGTGTCTAACGCACGCTTTGATAGTCGGTTAACTGTAATGTTTATCGAACCAGAAAATGTGTCCTCACCAATATGGGAGGGTGAAAGAGTTTTTCAGTTTTTTTTTAAAAAAAAAATAAGAAAACACTAGGTATGTATTCTGCTAGTTGTTATAAACGAAATTATTTTTTGTCGTTTGTTACTTGTCGCTCTATCCATTTGTAGGTTCTGGCAAGCCCTTCCTCGAGTGTTATCTGTGGTTGCCAGTTCAGTACTTTTTTCACTAATGTTAGGTCAGCGTTTCTGCCCCGTACTCCTTGGGGCGCATTTAGATTGTATTTTTTGGTTATTTTTTTGCCTGAGATTTTGATTATTAAGTCAGCTAGTTCATTTATAGATACAAGTCTGTCTGAACCAATGTTTATGGGTTTGTCATACTCTGATTCCATTAACGCTATTGTTGCTTTTACGGCGTCATCAATGTAGCAGTAGCTACGTGTCTGTTCTCCGTCACCCCAGATTTCGAGTGTTCCCGGGTCTGTGGCTTCGGCTACTTTTCTGCAGAGAGCTGCTGGAGATTTCTCCCTTCCGCCTTTGTAGGTTCCCTCTGGTCCATAGATGTTGTGGTAACGCAGGATGCGTATGTCCATGTTGTAGTCGCGCTGGTAGGCTTCGCACATTTTTTCGGTGTAAAGTTTTTCCCAGCCGTAGAAGTTGTCAGGGTCGGCAGGATACGCATCTTCCTCTTTTAAACCTTCTATTTCCGGGTTTGTTTGGCGGTATGTTGGATATACACAGGCTGAGCTTGTGAAGAGGTAGCGTTTGACTTTGTTTTGTCTTGATGCTTCCAGCATATAGGTGTTTATGAGGGTATTGTCGTGCATTACTTCAGCGCCCACTTCTGTTATGAAGCCTATTCCACCCATGTTGGCTGCCAAATTGTAGACTTTATCAATATCTCTTGTTACTTTGATACAATTCTCCAAGATACGGAGGTCAACAGTGATTTTTTCAGAATAATATTTCTCTTTTATGTAATTATCAAATTTTATATCCACAACTCTAACGAAGTGACCTTGTTTAAAGAGTTCACGCGCAAGATGACTCCCGATGAAACCGCCGCCACCAGTTATAAGGATTTTTTGCATTGAATACACCCGATTTAATGATTCCTTATCAGATATCCATCAACCAATATTCTTAAAACTTGCGGTATTGTAAAGTCAAGTTGCCAACATTATACATATTAGGAATATGCACAATTCGCTTTTTTATAGCTTTTATTGCTGTTATCTTTGGGCAGTCTGGACTGGCAACCGGTGCACCATTGGCTTGACTAAAAACATTGCCTTGACTGATCCATAACCTGGATTTCCATGTCTTTTAGACGCGGTTGGAACTATGGCTTTGTTGACGAAAAACCTGTCAACCTCACAGGCTTCCATAAAAGAGCTATACTCTCAAAAGCCATTTAAATTCTGCACACCCCTAATTACATATTGAACTGTTCGACACCATAGCACTTTTAGCCAAAATAGGCTTGACGTATTCGACCTTGCATTTTCCTAAGATAGGATTTAGAAGCAATCACAAATATACCTCGATTAGTTCAGAGACCTTCTTATTTGTCTCCGTCTGTAGTCAACATAATCCACAAATCATAATTCGTCTTTAACTCTTCTATGAATGGAGAAGACGCATTAGTCGTAGTGGTTCCCCCGCAGTGACAGCTGCTTGCCCTGAAGGTTTAAACTGATTTAATGCGGTGGGATGAAGTTTCAGGACTTATCTCATCGCGTGTACTTTCGCCTTCCATGTTATGTAAGTCAACAAAGAAGGGGTTGAGGCAACGAAACAATAAGTGGTTGGGCTTTACAAGTTGAATCATGCCAACAAGTTTTGGAAGTTTCATCGCGAAGAGATTATGTCTTCTAAGCCATCAAACCTGTGGCGAATCAAAGCATATTCTTTGCGTCTGAAAGATCTTTTTCATCATTAATGTTTGAATAACCGTCACATATGTCAAAAATCTTTACAATTTGCCCATTATCTACGGCGCATTGTATTAAATCTGGCAGCTCTTTTTCTCCTCTGCTTGGGTGAATGGGTGTTAGTTCTATATATGAAAGAATAGAATTTTTGAACATGCAATGACCTGTGCCTTGCCAGCGAGACAAAGCAACTCTGGGTTTTTCGACCAATCTGAAGATTTGACCACTATCATTGGTTAACACCGTATAGGTTCTGCTTATTTTGCTTTCATCAGATTGTTTTGTTACACCACATAACGCAAACACATTCTCTTTAACAAATTGTCTGTACATCTCCTTTTGTCTGCTTCCTAAGAGGATTTCATCGCCTAGCAAAAGAAAGAAGTCGTCTGTCTCCAAGGCCTTTTTTGCAACCTCAATTGCATGAACAAGACCTTTTTGTTCCCATTGAATTACATATCGAATCCGTCGACCTTGAAATTCAGTTCCGAAATAGTTAATTATGTCCTCTGCTCTGTGCCCTACAACCAATATAATTTCTTTGATTTCATCGATTGAACTTGCACGTTCAAGATTATATTCAATTACAGGTTTCTTACCCAACATCAACATGCATTTGTTTGTATTAGCTGTTATTTCCCCTAATCTCTTTCCTCGGCCACCCGCAAGAATAAGTGCTTTCATTAATTATTACCTTTGAATATATTGATGTTTGCGCTAATCCAATTTATGAGTTCCCTGATACCCTGTTCATTGTTTACTTTTGGCGCCCAACCTAACTCTTTTTCTGCCTTACTTATATCGGAGACAAAATACCATAGATCGCCCAACCTTTTAGGCCCGATGTCGATTTTGGCTTTTTTATTAGCAAACTTTTCAATGAGAGTTATACACTCTGAAATCGAAATTATGTTTTTCACGCCACCACCAATATTGTAGAAGGCATCAACAGCTGATGCCGCATCCGTTGCATATAGTATATCGCGCACTTGTTTTCCCGTTCCAAAGATGACCATGGGCTTTCCAAGGATTGTCTTGATCGCAAAATTCGCTACCCAACCGTGGTCTTCGCTACCGAATTGTCGAGGGCCATACATTCCGGTTAAGCGGAACACAGCAGCTTTTAGGCCATACGAATCAATAAAGGCCCTCGTATAAAGTTCTGCTGAGCGCTTGGAAGCGTGCAATGGAGTTATCGAACCCTGTAGTATGGGGTAGTTTTCGTCTATTGCTTGGGGGTCGTGGAAGAACCTCTCCTTGCCTTCTTTCAGACTGTAATTAATCTGATTTCCGTAAACATGAATTGATGAGCAAACCACTACTGGGGCGTCAAGTTTTCGTGCAACCTCTAGTACGTTAAATGTACCCACAACATTGGTTGTTAAGTCAAGGTCAGGATTTTCAAGAGCAATTGTCATAGCAGGCTGGGCAGCTGCATGAACTATAAAATCGCATTCTGAAGAAACCTTTGCCATGTCATCCTTATTTCTAATGTCACCATTAACTACCTCAACACCTATTTCTCGTAAGAAACCCAGTACATGGTTACGTGCTGCATCAGTGTTGTAACCCGTCCTATTCAACTCGTGTTTTGTGAGGTTGTCAAAACTGATAACATCATCTCCCTTTTTTCTATACATCTCGCAGATATGAGACCCGAGAAAACCGCATCCACCTGTAACAAAGACTTTCAATGTTTTTCTTCCCCTTAGCAAGTATTTGATTCTTTACTCACTTTTATCTTAAATTCTTTTTGATATTTTTGGCATTGGGACAAAACTATTTTGGGTTAATTCGGATGGCATATAGATTATGAAGGAATGCGTTTGAGAACAGCGCAGTCTCTTGCCGATTTACTCTTTGTCTGATAACTCTGCCAAACCTTCCCTTATCAGCTGAAAAACCGCTCTCACAAACGTTTCTATGAAAATACTCAGATAGAAAATCAACCGGTGAAGCCATCATCCTAGTCAAAATATCTGCCCAAGTCCCAACTTTGGCAATATTCTTCTTGGGAATCAAAAACAGAGAAACCGTCTTACCGAAAAGTTTGATCACTGTTCTTGTGCTAAAGTACTTGTCGAGGCGAACAGACTTCACTTTAGCCCCAATACGCCTAAGCATCACAACAGCTTTAGAAAAAGCACCCCACTCAGATAGCCACGACACACCACAACCAACATACATGCCGCAGGCAAGATCAATCAACGAGAAGAAACGAACAAACTTCTTTCCATACTTCTTTTGGTCATTGCGGTAATGGCTCTCAACACTTACAGAGTAGCCTGTTCCATCTCCAGCCAAGTCACCGCTGGGTGCTTCATCTTTGAGCAACAAAACAAGTTATGTAAAGCGAACTTGACTTTTGGATCAGTGTAGAGACGTTCTATGTATTTGTAGCTTACATCAACTCCAAAGAGCGGCTGAAAACACTCAAGTACATCTTCAACAGCCCTGTTGGATTTGGCTAGGAACCGCATGTATATGAATAGGTTTACTTTCTTTTCCAAGTCAAGTTTTGGTTGCATGCCCATCTTTTGTTCTTCTCTGTTGATGGTTTCAACGGCTTTTTGGATTAGTTCTGGGAGGCTGTGGAGACGTTGCTTGACTTGAGCTCGTTTATGTTCCCATTCTGTATAGGGATAGGAGCATTTTCTGTCTTTGAAGAGGGTTTCTTTGGTCTCATCGAGTGCCTGTAGCAGCTCCTGAGCACTTTTAACCATGAGCTTCATGCTTGAGGCTTTAGAGTGAAGCTAGTTATAAGCTTATCATAGTCCTTAGTCGTCTGATTCTAGATTACAAAAAGTATATCTCACCTAATTCTAAACAATCAACAAAGAGTCAAGCAGCAAAGAAATAGGCTTCAGACTTTTGTCCCAAAGCCGATATTTTTGCTGTGTTGTTCTATCTAGAAATAGCCTTACACTTTATGTTTTAGGTATATCTCCGCTGGAGTTAAATAGCCTACCCCCCATGCCGTCTAGTATAATTATAGTAGCGAATGAAACTCCAATGCTCCCTAAACAGATGAGATTCCAACTCGTAGGCTCTGTGGAACGCTTCAATCTTGCCGCAGGTAGTCGGTCTGCGAACACTAGCAGTGATATACTTAATACTCATCTCAGAAAAGTGAAGACCAAACGCAGAGGTTTCTCCCCTAGCCGACTTAAACTGTGTATCCTTGACCTGTTAGAATCTGCCGTGAAGCACCACCACCTCTTTACTGCCCTGTCAAGGAACAGCAAATCATTCTCTCCGGCTGGACTCCAAATCTTCATAGACCCGGTGATGAATCTAGAGCGGTCATCTAGATAACTTATCATCCAAAAATCGTCGCTGCATAGCTTAAAATCAGCCTGCCAGAGACTATTGCAGTGTTCTATTTGAAAACGCATTGTTTCCCACGTCTTGGCATAAATACGGGGTGGTTTAGGCCTGCTTCACAGATAACGCGGTAAGCTATGTTGTTGTCTATGTCATATCCCTTGATTCTGAGGTAGCCGGCGATCTTTTTGGGTCCCCACTCGTAGCGCTGTCGGAGCCTGATAACTTTTATTTTGAGGGAATCGATGTTGTCAAGTTTTTATTCTTGGTCTGTGCTCATTTTTTTGGTGATGTTGGTTTGAACCCTTTT
>JBNVCD010000038.1:0-10502 GCA_050410875.1 Bathyarchaeia archaeon
GAGAAGCGGAAACGTTTGTCCAGTAGCTTCAGCATGACAAAAATCAAGTGTAAAACCCATGGCTTCGTCCTCGTCGATTAACCCAAAAATTTCTTCAAGTTCAGCCACGTTTTTGCCATAACCGCTAGATGCGTATGAAAGGTTCTCCAACGCCAATTTGATACCCAACGTTTTTGCGTACGGTCTGATGAAACCAAAAATTTCCTTCAAAAGAAGCCGCCGCATGCCGCTACTGAGTTTTCTAGAGACGTTGGAGTGAACAACCATTATTGGTGCACCAAGCTTTTTAGCGAATTTCGCTGAGACCTTAACGTAGTAGCATGCTTTCTGCAGCTCCTCTGCGCTGTTCATGTGTAAACTTGCAGCGTGAAGTGTAAGACACCGCAGACCACAAGCTTCAATAAACGCTTTTGCAGCGTAAACTGAGTCCTCGTCGTTTTCTTCAACACTTTTCATGTTAAACTCTAAATTTGAAAAGCCTAGCTTACGCACTGACTTGATGTTTTCGGCTAGGGGCAACCGACAGAAAAGACCATTGGATAAGCTTAACTCCAAAGCAGACTGGACCTCGACTCACATAAAATAAACTTTCATATTTAACTCAGACGTTTAAAGGGAGAACGCTTGGTTTAAAAGAAGCTAGAGCAGGCGAGTCTGCCAGGCGCCCGCCGCTTTTGCCTGAACCTTGGCGGCGGTGGTTTTGGCTGTTTTTGTTTATGTGTTGTACAGTTCCTACAAGGCGTTTTTCCATATTTAGAATCTAAATTTGCAGTATTGATTGTACATAAATTACCGTCTCTTGTATATGCTTGAGTATGCTCTGGTATGTATGAAGCTTTATAAACGTGTTTGAGAGGGTAAACTTGTACAATATGTCAAAATACGACATATTGCACAGGTGTACAACACAAATACACAAGGAAAGAAGGAAAATGACAAATTTCCAAAAAGAAATCCAAACAAAGCTAACCAAAGGCCTGCTAGACATGATCATCCTTCAATTCCTCGACGCGCAGCCCATGCACGGCTACCAGATAATCATGAAGATCCGAAAAAACTTCGGCGTATACTTCGGACCCAGCACCATCTACCCTTTGCTTAACGCACTTGAAAAGAAAGGCTACATTAAAAGCGAGTGGAACATGAATGCTGAACGCCCACGCAAAGTTTACACGTTGACAAATGAAGGCCAAACAGTGCTTAACTTCACTGAGGGATCTTTAAACCTCATTTGCAGAACAATGTCAGCGGAAAACAAAGTCAAACTTGAAGTTGCGACTATAAATTCCGCCGCCTTTTCAAAGCGAAACGACATGATTCACGTTTAATTTGCAACTGCGCTTTTTAGCAGACGCCAAACAGACCCAAAAAAAGCTTCAAACACGTACAGCATTAAAAAATAGTTGGGAGCGCCGTTTAGGGTCGAACACATTCAGCTTTGGGTCTGTAAGGCCTTTTTGAGGTTCGTCTTCGTTTGTGGTATTCGCATTCTGTAATTCTTGTTAACAGCCAGCTGCTTTCTTGGTATTCACAGCCACAAGGTAACTTGGTGGTCTTTTTAGCGTCTTCTGCGGATTTTTGGGGTCTAGCGCTCAAGAGGGCACACTCGTCTTTAGAGGGAGGACATTGGAATTTATAACTTTTAGCAAAAAATAATCTGAAAAAAGAAGGGGAATTAGAGAGCAGTAGCTGCAACTGTGCACAAGTCAGCTATGTCTATGCGGTAGTTGTTGTTGAAGTCCATGTTTTGGTCGTAGTTGCCCCAGCCAGGCATTGAGCCGTATGCTCGTCCAACGGTTCTCACGTCGGTTCGGGTTACTTGGTTTGAGGTTAAACCGTCTTCATCGCTGAATTTGAAGGGGTTGAAGTCCATGAGGCAGGTTCTCGAACGAGCCACTGTACCGGACAATGGTTGGATGCCAGAGATTTCTAGGTTGAATGTGGTCCAGTTGTCTGTGACTGCGAGTTCGCCGTATGCAGTTCCAACTTTTGTGTCGGTTTCACGGTGGATGTTTGTTATCTGCCCTAGGCTGTTTGTAGTTATGGTAACGACTGTAGTTACGTTGTAGAGGTTCCAGGTGCCGTTGATGAAGAAGTTGATTGAGTCCACATCCATAGCGGATATTGAGGCGTTGTTTAGCTTTGCTGCGTAAAATGTGTAAGTGAAGTTCTCTGCTGCTCTGACCGCGTTTATGGGGCGTAAGTTGTCTGTTGTCCACATGACGTTGACGAGAGCCATTCGCCGGGAATCTGAGACGTTAAAGATTGCGGTTTTAGCCTGCACTGAAAGGGAACCGTTAACTGCGGTTGTCCCCCACTTGTTGACGAAACCGTTTATTCTTACGAGGTTAAGTGAATCGAGTCGATTGGAGTGCCAAACGCCGCTACCGAAGCGCATGAATAACCCAAAGTTGGGTGCACGCATAGCACTTGCTGAGCTTAAAGCAAGAGTTAAGCTGGCTAAGACTATCACGGTCAATAATAGTGCAACTGCAAGTTTTTTCATTTTCATCACCTTATTGTTACAGACAATTCATCAGTTCATAAATAAAACCGTTTCTAAACCTGTTTTTTAATAATAACCCAAAATATTGTTCAATTTAGTTTATAAACGTTCATAAAAGTTTATTTCAATTTTTAGACCTTAATTAACGCTTATTTAATTATGATGAATCTTCAGAGCTAACATGCGTTAAAAAGCGCCATGCAACATAAAGTGTAAAACAATCCTCTTCCTTGGAGAAGCGACCTCTTTTTTTGGGCGCTACAATTCTTAAATAGCCTATTTTGATGTCTTATGTTAGGTGTAAAATGCAATTTAAAGTAGTCGTCAGCGTGTTTGCTGTGTGTATGGCGCTTTTTCTGGTTGCATCAAACAGTTATGTTCAGGGTCAAACCTACACGCAGTATACGGTGGAAGTGCTTGAAGACGGGTCGGCGACGTGGGTTGTAACTCAAGTTTTAGACATTAACGGCACGGTGGATACGTGGGATGGCTTTCAACAGAAGGTATTCAGTCTTGTTGACGCCGCCGCGAACTATACACAGCGGGAGATGGCGGTGGTTTCCACTTCACTGCAGATGAACACTGTCCTCTCGTGGGAAACACAGTCAAAAACGGTCAAGTACATATTTACGTGGTTAAATTTCAGTTACGTCCAAAACGGGCAAGTCATAGTAGGTGATGTTTTTGGCGTTAACGGTTTTTTTAGTTTCCTTTATGGTGATGGAACGTTACAGATCGGTTATCCCCAAAATTTTGTGGTACAGTCGGTGTCGCCGGCGCCTAGTGAATCTGATGACGCGGCGCGGCTAATCGAGTGGTTAGGGAGTCAATACTTCGTAAATGGTCATCCTCGCATCGTTTTAACGGACGCTGACGTGGTTAGCAACAGCAACCCTCCGACGGATGCGTTGGTCATCGAAGCTGCGGGGGCTGTGGTAGCAGCTTCTTTTGGCACGGCAGGTTTCTTGTGGGCAAGGCGCCGCCAACGGCAAATAAGGGGTGCAAGCGTAAACAAGTCTGCAGAGACTCCTAAATTTGAAACTGAGGAAGAGAAAATCCTGAAAATCCTCAAAACATCAGGTGGAAGCGTTTTCCAATCAGAGATAAACGAAAAATGCAGGTTTTCTAAAGCTAAAACAAGCCAGCTGCTAGCTGCCCTCGAAAAGAGGGGGATGGTGAGAAGATATAAGAAAGGAAGAGATAAGATAGTAACGTTAACTGAAAAGGCAAAAGGTGAGTAGCGCTGATACACCTACAAATCAGGGTTCTGTTATTGGGCACAGTTTTTGCCTTGTTGCTTTTGGCCTATTCTGCGTGTGCTCAGGCTGCAAGCACTGTTGTTCAAGTTGAACCAGCCCATGTTACTGCCGCCATGGATGAAACTTTCACGGTGAAGATCGTCATTAATAATGTGGAAAACCTCTACGGCGTTGATGTAATACTCAGCTGGAATAATACGATTCTCCAAGTGATTAGTGCAAATCACACTTTGGGTGTAGAATCTCACCAAAACGGTGTGCTACACGAAGCAGCCGACGCCCCCATTTATGTGGCAGAAGACAACGCAGACCAGCAGATAGGCTCCTACCACCTTTTAGCCACGTCTCAAAATCCGGCGCCGCCTTTCAGTGGCAGCGGCACCATAGCAACTGTAACGTTTAAGGTCATCCACGTGGGGCACTCAGAGCTCAAGCTGCAAACTGAACTGGCAGATTTCCCAGCTGAAGGGGAACCCTCCAACTTCATAGACCATGTTGACGTTGGCGGTTCAGTTGACAGCGTAATTCCCGAGTTTCCAACAGTGATTTCTTTAGCTTTTTTGCTGTGCGCAGTCACTATAATCTTAGTGAGTCAAAGAAAAAGAATGCTAAAGGCGGCTTAACGGCGATTGCCTAATTCATTTTTTCTGTTTGTTTAAACTGATCAAGATGACGCCGGTCACTATGAAGGCGCCGCCAGCAAGTTGGTTGAGCGTTGGAAACAGGGATAACAAAATGAATGAGAAAACCGCTGTGAAGAAAGGATCGGCGGTGCGGATTGCCACCGACTTGGACACTTCGAAAACTTGTAAGGCTTTGTAGAACAGTACGAATCCGATGACGCCGCCTAACAGGGCGCCGATAAACGTGTAAGCTAAGGCAAGAGGTGGAACTTTTGGTTCCACTCTACTGAATAACAGCATGAACAAAGACATAAAGATGAGCCCAAAGAAGGAGTTTGAACCTGCCAGAGCGATGGGATGTATTTTTGCAACAAATATTTTTGAGACCAGATTGGTAGCAGCGAACAGAAACGAGACTGTGAGAAATATGGCAATGCCTACCACTTCCGCATTAAAGCCTGAGTAGGCCATAATGAAAACGCCGATTACTGCAAGCAGAATGCCTGCGCCTTCTTGTTTGGTGAAGCGCTCCTTCAAGAAAACAATGCCTAGCAGAATCGTGAAGACGGTTGTGAATTGACCTAAAAAGGCTGCGTTTACTGGGCCGGCAACAAATATGCCGTAGGTGTTGAGCAACAGGGCAGAGGTACCAAGTAAACTGAACGGCGCAAGTTTCTTCCAGTTTTTTGCTATGGCTGAAAAGTGACCTTGTTTGCGCTGAAAAAGCAGGATGGCCATAAAGAAGGCGCTGCAAAAACCTGAGAAAAGCAGATTTGCCATTTCAACGCTGACTAATTTGAGGTTTAGCTTTAGCAGAACCGTGCCTAACGCCACTGTTAGACTTGTTAGTAGCGTAAACAAGACGCCTTTTTGTTTGCTATTCACTTATGTTCTCTCCAGCAGCGGTATGCGGTGTGTAACGTCTACGTTATTAAAATCTTCGTATGACGCGGCTGAAGAGGCACTTTAAGCTTAAAAAATCTACTAAAAAATTGGGAAAGGGAGATAATTTCAAGTTTTTTGTTCTTCACCACATTTTTTGAGCAGTTTTGCCCAGCGGTCGTCAGTCCACCTTTGGATCTCGTCGAGTACAGCCTTGCCTTGTGGTTTGAAGAGGTGTCTGTAGCGACCTTGGCCGTTGAGGTATTCGGTAACGGGCTTTTTCTTGTGGGGCGCTAACGCGATGAGTTTGCTGGGCGTTGACAGTTGGTATTGACCGTTGATGGCTTCCCACAGTGGGAACACGCAGGCTTCCACGGCTAGTTTTGAGTAGTTTATTGAGTCTGCTGGTTCGCTTCGCCAACCTCTTGGGCAGGGGGCAAACACGTGTAAAAAGGCTGGTCCTTCAACCTCTAAGCCTTTGCGCACTTTTATGAGTAAGTCTTTCCAGTAGTAGGGTGATGCTGTAGCTACGTATTCCATGCCGTGGGCAACCATGATGTCAGTTATGGGTTTTTTGTGCTGCAGTTTGCCGGGTACAACTTTGCCTGCGGGCGTTGTTGTTGTCGCTGCTCCAAGGGGTGTGCCGCCGCTTCTTTGGATACCAGTGTTCATGTAGCCTTCGTTGTCGTAAAGCACGAAGAGGAAGTCGTGTCCCCTCTCCACTGCGCCTGATAACGCTTGGAAGCCTATGTCGTAGGTGCCGCCGTCTCCTGCGAACGCGATTATGTCTACGTGCTCTTTGAGTTGGCCTTTGCGTTTCATAGCTTTCAGCGCTGCGTCTATGCCTGCGGCGTTGGCAGCTGCGGTTTCGAAGGCTGTGTGGAGCCATGGCACAGCCCATGAAGTGTAGGGGTAAATGGAGGAAACAACTTCCATGCAGCCTGTGGCTTCGGTTACAATTGTTGGTCCGCGGGTGGCTTTCATGACGAGTTTGAGGACTGTTGCTGGCGCGCAGCCTGCGCAGGCGCGGTGTCCTGAAAGGAACTGGTCTGGTTTTTCAGCGATTTCTTTGGCGGTGAATTTCCATTCTTGAGTTGTCATTTTGTTTTCCCTCACTCTCTTAGACCTATGTAGTGCACCAGTTTGTCTACACGCCCGGCGTGAAGCATACGGTGGAGGTCATCGAAAATTTTTCGGAACTCTTTAGGCGGGGTGTCTCGTCCGCCTAAGCCGTAAATGTAGTTGGTAATCAGGGGGCGCGAGGTGACATCGTACATTGCGTGGCGAACTTCGTGGAAAACTGCGCCGCCGTTTCCGCCAAAACTCATGCTTTTATCCATGACAGCTATGGCTTTGGCGTTTTTTAGGGCGCTGCGCAGTGCATCTGTTGGGAAAGGTCTAAACACTCGCAGTCTTAGCAAGCCTACTTTGGCGCCTTCTTGTCGAAGTTCATCAATAACCGTCTTCAGCGTGCCTGCGGTGGAGCCTAAGCAAATAACGGCGAGTTCAGCGTCGTCTAGGCGGTATGCCTCCATGAGGCCGTTTCCGTAGGTTCTACCGCTTAAAGCGGCGTATTCGTCGTGTACTTTTTGGATCACGTCAAGCGCGTTTTTCATGGCTTCTTCTTGTTGACGTTTAAATTCGAAGTAGTAGTTTGGCAGCGCTATGGGTCCGATGGTCATGGGGTTGGCTGGGTCAAGTTTGAAGGGCACTGTTTTACCTTCATGCGTTGTCACCGTTGCAAATTGGCGTGTGCCGACGAACTGTTTGACGGCTTCGTCAGGCAGTGTATCAACGTTTTCTAGTGTGTGGCTTAAAGTGAAGCCGTCTAAACCCACGATGACAGGTAAGAGTACGCTTGTGTCTTCGGCAATTTTGAAGGCTTGAATCACGGAGTCGTAGGCTTCTTGGGAGTTCTCGACGAAAAGCTGGATCCAGCCGGAGTCGCGTTGAGCCATGCTGTCTGAGTGGTCTCCGTGAATGTTTAACGGTGCAGACAGGGCGCGGTTTGCGATAGCCATCACTATGGGCGTGCGGCAGCCGCTGGCTACAAACAGCATTTCATGCATTAAAGCTAAGCCGGCTGAGGCGCTTGCAGTGAAGGTTCTTGCGCCAGTTGCCGAAGCGGCGATGCATGCGGTCATAGCGCTGTGTTCAGATTCGGTGCAGACAAATTCTGTGTTGACCTCACCATCAGCTACGTATTCGCTGAATTTTTCGACAATTATCGTTTGGGGCGTAATTGGATAGGCGGCAACTACGTCTACATCTGACTGTTTGACAGCGTAAGCTACGGCTTCATCACCGTTTAAGCCCATACGTGTTTGCCTAATTTTGCTTGTCATTTTATTCACCTTTTTCCAGTTTCATGGTTATTGCTTTAGTGGGGCACTCTTTGGCGCATATGCCGCAGCCTTTACAGAAGCGGTAGTCAAACTCGATTTTTCCTGCTTCAGGTCTGAAGCGTATAGCGTCATCGGGACAGTAAATTACGCATAGCAGGCAGGTGGTGCATTTTTCTAAATCCCTGACGGGAGTGAAGGTTTTCCAGTCGCCTGTCAAAAATGTAGTGCTGGGTTTTGAGCAGACGCCTGCAGGGGAGATTTCCCTCCAAGATTTTTCGCGGCTCATTCCATCTTTGCCTCCTCGTAGGCTTTTTTGATGACGGCGAAGTTTTTCTCTGCTATGTCTGCCCTGAATTTTTCTTTAACGGTTTTTCCGATGCCTTCCAGGGTAACGATGCCTGTTGCTCGGGCTACAGCGCCTAGCAGAGCCGTGTTTGTTATGGGTGCCCCTAAAATGCTGAGGGCTATTTCAGTTGCAGGAACCGTCCACAGGTGTCCTTTTTCCACTCTAAGATTTGCCTTAAGCGTAGCGGGTTCATCGGCGGAATTGATTATCAAGATGTCGTCGTCTTTGTTTAGCCCAGCCGTCACCGGCACCGTTTTGAGCAAAGTGTTGTCTAAGACGATGACTACGTCGGGGTCGTAGACTGCGCAGTGAATCCTGATTGGTTCGCTGCTGATGCGGGTAAAGGCGGTTACGGGTGCGCCCATCCTTTCAGGGCCAAACTCTGGGAAAGATTGGATGTATTTTCCTTCAGCTAGGGCAGTGCGCGCCAAGAGTTCACTTGCGGTCCAAGCGCCTTGACCGCCTCTGCCGTGCCACCTGAACTCTAACATCTTCTTCAAGTCATACATTCTCCGGTTTTAAGTTGTGTTTTGGTGTTCCCGTCTATACAAATTGACAGAAAACACGTCTGGACATATCAATTAGCAAAGCAAGGTCTTTCATATAGATATGCCGCTCTTGACTTTTACCTACCAAATGACTTTGGGTAATATAAATTTTTTTACGGCGTAGTGTTTTTTTTTAATTTTTACGGCGTGGTTACAGCTAAACCAACACAAAATTTGTAAAAAAAAAAATAAATTTTACACATTCGACACACAAAGTTAACCGTTGGGGTTGCGTTCAGCTTTGGAGAGGGCACGAAAAGTTTTTACCATAAAAGGGTTTACAGTTTTAAAAAGGGGAACGGTATGGCTGAGGTTCTTTTAACAAGCGACAGAACCTTAATGAGCGACTACCACAAAAACGAGTTTTTAGGCTTTGGCACCTGTGCACCCCCAAACTTTGTGCCCAGCTGGCTTTTTGCTTACCTGTTTTTTCCTCACATGAAAACAAAAGGCGGCATACCAAAGACTGCGCCATACGGTTTACGTAAGGTGGAAGCTCAGCTTCTAAAGGAAGGCTTTAACGTAGCCACCGTTAGCCCCAGATATCTTCGCCGGTTTGTTGGCAAAGCCAAAGTTTTAGGCATTCACGTTATGGACCCGTTTGGGCTGGGACCTGCTTCCAGCACGTTGGCGGCAATTCTAAAAAAGGAGCCTTACTTAGCTAGGCACTTTAAGGAGCTGCTGGGCTGCCGTGAAATTTTAGAGGCGAAAAAACGTGGCTTAAAAATAATTGTTGGCGGTCCCGGCGCGTGGCAGTTTAAGTATCGACCCGACTTTGTCGATAAAAGCGGCGTCGACTGCATAGTAGAGGGAGAATCAGAAAAAGTTCTTGGCGCCCTCTTCAAGAGTGCTTTAAACGGAGATCCCTTGCCAAGGTACTATGAGGTCAACATCAAAGATGCGCCGCAGACTTTGGAGATCCCCGACATCGTTAACCCGTCCATTAATGGCTTAGTTGAAATTGGCAGGGGTTGCTGCAGGGGCTGCGAGTTCTGCAACGTCACAACTAGACCTCTACGCTGGTACCCTGTAGAGAAGATTATGCGGGAAATTGACGTGAACATCGAATTGGGAAAAAACCGCGGTGTGTGCCTCCACGGCGAAGACGTCATGCTCTACGGCTCCAGCAACGTGACGCCAAACGAGGAAAAGTTGCTTCAACTGCACAGGGAAGTGCTAAAGAAAGCAGACAGCATAAGCTGGAGTCACTGCTCGCTGGCGGCAGTTGCATCCAAACCGAAACTGTTTGCGCAGTTAAGCGAGATGATCCTTGCAAAGCAGAGGTGGTGGGGAGCAGAAATCGGCATAGAAACCGGCTCAGCTGAGCTGGCGAAGAAGATAATGCCTGCCAAGGCTCGGCCCTTCAAAGCTGAAGAGTGGCCAGAGGTGGTCAAGCAGGGCATGGGGCTTATGCATGACCATTTTTTGGCGCCTGCGGGAACGTTAATTGTGGGGCTCCCTGAAGAACGCGAAGAAGACCTGCTCAAAACTATGGAGTTGATGGATGACCTAAAAGACTGCCGAAGCCTCATTGTGCCGCTGTTTTTTGTGCCGCTGGGCAAACTAAAAAGTGAAGACTGGTTCAAAAAAGCGCAGTTGACAGAACTGCATAAACAGCTACTTATCAAATGCGCAGAGCACGATTTCCGCTGGGCAGGAAACCTCATGGACATAACGTTCACTGACAAATGGTACAGCCCCGCCCTCAAAGCAGGATACAAATTCTTCACGTGGATAGCAAAAAGGAAAACAAGGCAACAAGTAAAAGAATTCCACGGGTAACCAAGTGCTACAACAAAAAATTTTGGTGCATAGGCCTTCTCCAGTAAACATTTCACGCTGCTCTTTTTGCCTCTTTAGCCGAAAAAGGAAAAGGTGGTACATGCAGCCAACTCGAAAAATCATGAGTAAACTTAAATAGTTATTTTCAAACTGAGTGAATAAGCGCTACATTATGAGCCGCCGTAGCTCAGCCCGGTGGAGCGGCTGGCTG
>JBNVCD010000039.1:0-2204 GCA_050410875.1 Bathyarchaeia archaeon
CCCACATTTTCTAGATAAGTACCAACAGGAGAATCAAGAAAACATAATCTTTACAGGGTATGTGCCTGAAGAACAACTTGAGGCTCTGTTTGAGAAAGCAAACGCTGTCGTTTTACCCTATCGCACATGTACCGGTACCAGCGGTGTTGTTCATTTGGCAAGCTCTTATGGTACGCCAATCGTCGCAACTGATCTTCCAGAATTCAGAGAACTTGCCCAAGAAGGCTGTGGCTTATTACTTAGCAAGCATAACTCTAAGGCATTAGCTGACAGAATCGAGCAGGTAATCGATGACCCACAACTTGCACTTGAACTGAGAGAGCGAAACATCAACTTCGCGAACTCGAGACAATGGAATGCAATCGCCTCATCGTTTTGTAGTTTATACAAAGACCTCTTGGAAGAAGAATAAACATGAATATCTTGATGGTGTCTCCTGAGTATCCTCCCAGAAGTATCGGTGGTGGGGGTGTAGTCTACAAAAACTTGTCTGAACAATTAAACCGTCAAGGACACCGAATTAACGTTATAGCTGGAAACTTTGAAAATAAGAACTGGTTAGGCAAAATCGAGATGTTATCAAACAAAAACTTGCACCTAAGTTTTGTTCCCCTCTTACCCTATCCAGGTTTAAAAAACGCTAATTTAGCAACCTACACTTTACCAACACTCAGCGGATTATTATTCATCACAAAATCTCTTGTGAAAAACAAGAATTCAGTCGTCCATCTTCATGGTCTCTGCCACCCAATCATAGACGTGGCGGCCTTTATGTGCTTGCTCCTACGGAGAAAATACATCTTGACCTGTCATGGTATTCCAGTAAATATACGCAGGTTAAATCCGCTAGCTAAAGTTTTCTTTAGCCTGTATTTGGGAACCATTGAAAGGTTAATCGTGAAGAACGCTGCTGTATTAACAACAGTTTCAAATGCATTAAAAAACAAATGTATCAACAAAAAATTAACCAATAAAAAAATGATAGTTGTTCCAAACGGCGTTAACGCATTTACACATAGTTTCACTCCACAAATAGTTGAACGAATAGAGGCCAAGTATTCTTTGTGTGGCAAACACGTAATTTTTGCCATCGGTAGATTAAGCGAAAATAAAGGCTTTCAACACTTAATCGAAGCAATGCCCCATGTTGTATCTGTGATGCCTAATGCAGTTGCAGTTATAGCAGGTACGGGTGCATACAAAGAAAAACTAGTCGAGTTAATCAAAAGTAACGGTTTAGAAGCGCATGTCAAATTAGTCGGCTGGGTGAGCGAAGAAGACAAACTTGCTCTGTATGCGCGTTCAGACATGGTGGTTTTTCCCTCCGTTGATGAACCATTTGGTATTGTTCTCCTCGAAGCCTTGGAAATGAATAAGCCATTAATTGCATTTAACACTCCATCTGCTAAGGAAATACTCAACGATGAGGTCGCAATATTTATTCCAGTTGGAAACTCTGACGCGCTGGCCAAAGCCATAGTTGAAGTAATAAATGATTCAAAATTGAGAAGAAAGCTTGTAATTAACACAACCAAGATCTCAATTACCAGTTGGGATAAAATTGTCAATAAATACATAGCTGTCTACCAAAATCTGATTCCAAAATCTTGGAAGTTGCGGTGCTAAACTATTGGTAAATAACCCCTTAAGGAGAAATTTTCAGAACATTTTTTTAGTGGTCACTGTATTTTTAACAGCAACTTTCCTTTTAACGTTCAACGTTATTCATTTACCGAGCCTAGTTATCGGCGACAACTTCAATTGGGCGCCTCAAAACATCTTTGATATAACTGGCCCTAAAATCATCCGTGAATCTTACATGGGTGATATAGCGGTGCTTTCTACATTCAAAACAGGTTTCCTATTTCCCCTTACATATTTACTTGTTTCACTGGATTTACCTTCAACTATAGTTTACCCATTTTTATTCTATTTCTTATCCATGTTTTGCTTTTATTCTTTAACCAAAGAATTCCTCAAAAGCGAACCATTACGTTTACTTCTTTCACTTCTATACGTTATTAACCCTGTTACACCATATTATTTTGCCTCTTTAATCAACGCCTTTTCTCTGGTATTGTTGCCTTTATGCTTCAAATTTTTCGCCCGCACCCTTAAAGAAATAAAACAATCCAATAAACCCATGATTATTAGAAATTTTGCAATAACCACTTTTTTCCTATCCCTTTGCGTATCCGCAAACG
>JBNVCD010000039.1:2214-6508 GCA_050410875.1 Bathyarchaeia archaeon
ATGTTTTTCACACTCACAATAACCCTTTATAGAAAAATTGGTGTTCTTTCCCTATTCGGTAAATCTGTTATAACCAATTTAGCTGTGTCTGCCATAGTATTTATCCTCGTTAATGCACCATTATTTCTGTCGATAGGCAACATCCAAAAAGCGCCCTGGTCAACATATTTCCAAGGACCGGCAACGTCCCGTTTCCTAACAACTGTAGATTACACCTATCGAAACGCTGATTTAACTACCTTGCTTCGATTGGGTGGGGACTCAGGAACGGGTTTAGGGCAAAATTCTTGGTATGACTCTTCTCTTCCTACAAATATTTTCGGTTACATTATGTTTGCAATTTTTGTATTATCTATTATTTTGATAATAAAAAAATGTGACTTAACTATCGATAAAGTATTTATTTACACAGCTATTTTTATTTCTATTTCAGCATTAACTCTGATTTTGCTTATTAAAAATTTGCCTAATCATATAGGCTTAACTGGTACTCCACTTGATACATTACTGAAAACATGGGAAAACCCAAGCAAACTTCGGGTTATTCGTTTGTTTTTTTCAACGTTATAGAAACGTTCACAAAGAGAAATACCCGACTCTCTCTTGTAGTTTTGTCTACATTCTTGATTCTTGGAAGTACAGTTATATACAATAGCCCTTGGCTGATTAATTACGCTGGACAAACAACAATAACGCAGGTGGCTGATTCCTTAAATTGGGGTGAGCTGTACCAAAGCAGATACGCTGACATGACTCAAGCATTAAACAATTTAAGTAATAACCAAAGAGGAATCGTTTTTCCATATACCCACAAAACAGAATTATATTCTGAACCTGATTCGAGGGTTTTTCAAATTGTTTCTGCCGTTAACGAGCAATATTGTAGACTAATTGCTGAAGAAAACGTTGCTTGGAGCAAAACTCTCGGATTACTTTCAATTAAATCCGTTGCATTAACAAGTAATTATAGCTCTAGTGAAGGCTTGATATTTCCCAGCACAACTAATGTAAACATTGATCAAACTCTAACTGAAATAAAAAGTGATGGTGGCTTTAGAACTGTAACACAAACAAGCGATTACCTGCTACTGGACAACCAGAACGCTCTCCCCTTACTTTATGCTTCAAACTATTTTGTTTATTACGACGATGTAAGTACTTTGAAATACGCTTTAACTTATGTTGACTTTAATAATTTACCTGTTTTCCAGCAAAGTAGTTCTGCCAACGGCATTGTTATTCCAAATTATGTTAACGGTGCCAATTATTCATTATATGCGTTGAGCTTAAGAGGCGAACAAGATAACCCTACTCTGCCTCTTGTTATACGCAGTAATCAAAGCGCCAAAAATGTCCTTTTAGATCTCATAAACAACTCTCCATATCTATCCGCTTATTCATCAAACTGTACTCTAAACCCGGGGGATGTTATTACACTTGAACCTAAGAATAATCAAACTCGTCATTTGGCTGATGTTACCATTAACTCAACTTCAATGTTATTGGATTCTTTAGGGAGTTTTACATTAGATTTTAATGTCAATATCATAGAAAGAGGAAATTTTAGTTACCTTGGACCAAGAATAATACTAGATTCTGGTGACAAGCAATACTTCATTATTATTCATGACAACGGTGTGATTGAACTAGCTGTGGTGCAAAACGACAGATTCGAATCAGCACAAATTATGCGCTTTACAGGGTATACATTGTACGACTCAGACGATTCAGTTAACGTAAGAATTGTTCGAAATTTCGATGAAGTTAATGTTTACATCTTTGACATTTTATGTATGACTTTCAACACCAGTCCAAAATTTGCCCGCCTTTATCTATCCTCAGAACATTCCACATCTTCATTTTCTAATGTTTACCTTACCGAAAACCCTTCAATTAAATTATTTGCCGTAAGACAAAATTCAATTGAACTTCCTTATGACATCCAACAAATTAGTCCTGAAAAACTTGCCTTAACCATCAATGGAACCGCTTCAGATTTTGCCATTGTATCCCAATATCTTTACACAGAGCTTACTCATATAGATGGCAGCGTTAAAAACACTGAAATTCCAGTCAACTTATTTTTTAAGGCATGGTTTTTCAATCAAACAAATCAACAATCACATCAAACTTACATTTCTATAAGTGTTGAACACCAGTCGTTAATGTTGGGGGTAGTTACTCTTTCGATTACGTTTAGCTACACAGTGTTGTTACTCCTGATTATCCCCTCTACAACGAGGACAGTTTTGTGTAGGTTCATGCACCGGTTAATTAAGAATCAAAAAAAGGATGAATAAAAGATGAGTAGTTACGAAGACGTTGAAAAATTATGGGACAAACGAGAATTATATTCACAGGACCAGACACCCAACAGATACCACGAGGTCGCTTCCATGTCTGCTATCCGCGTTCTATTCAAGCGTTTAGGTGCACAATGGCGGCAGAACCATCCTTGGATTAATTATGCAGACTTGGGTTGTGGTGAAGGACAAGGGACAAAATACTTCGCAAATTTCTTAGTGAAAACAGTCGGTTTACCCATAAATGCAGTGGGGGTTGACGCCTCGCCTAAATGTCGTGAAGCATGCGAAAGAAATGTACTTAACTTTCGCAGGGTGAAGTTAGGTGAGGAGCCTCTTGGGTTAGAAGAATACCACGTTTTCACTCTGTTTGAGACAATTGAGCATGTTTTTAATACTGATCATTTGATAGAATCAATTAGGGCTTCAATTTCCAAAGACGGCGTCCTGCTGGTCACCACCTTGAATGTGGTTTGTCTAAAAAATCGTTTGTTGGTACCTTTAGGTATACAACCATTCAACACTGAAGTATCAACTAAGAAACTAAGTTATGGCTATAGGCTCAAGTCTCTAAGAGACCGAATGGACACGTGGAAACCAGCAGGTCATATTCGCCCCTTCACGTTACCTTCTCTATGTGAAATACTGGAGGATAACGGTTTTACCGTTATACATACCTTCGGTCTGGAGAACTGGCGACCTCTTAAAGTTCTAGAAAAGATCGCCAAGAACATGTGCACAGGCATCTTTGTGGTTGTAAAACCAAGGTGATCTCTTTTTATTACCCCTTGCAGCGGTAAACGGCGAAAATTATTAAGGATCAACTGAAATACCATATTGAAGCGGCGCCAAGGTGTATACAGTTGGACAGTGTTGAACAAAACGCCGAGATGCTGTCAAGTTTTGGCTTAACCCGTAAGCAAGCAAAGGTCTATCTGTCACTTGTTTCTTTGGGGACTGCTACAGTCAGCGAAATATATAACCATTCAAAAATTCGTCGTGAAGAAGTTTACAGAATTTTGCCCAAGCTCGAGAAAATGGGGTTGATTGAAAAAACTTTAAACACGCCCGTTCGGCTTAGGGCGACCTCAGTTGAAAATGCTCTATCAATTCTGATAAAAAATGAAGAGGAACGTGTCAAAAAAAGAGTGATGGAGCTAATCACAAAAAAACAGAGTTTTTGGAGCATTATAGGACAAGTTCCAAAAAAATTGAATCATGCAACGGTGACCAATTTTCCCTTACTTCAGATAAAGCGGTCACTCTAAACAAGATCGAAAATCTCGTAGATACTGCACAGAGTGAAATTGAGTACTGCACTTCTAGAGAGCAGTTGCTGCAGTTTATGCGTTATTTCTCTGAATCCTTAAACCATGCCGTTGAGAGGGGTGTAAAGATCCGTTTTATCTCGAACCCCCCAAACGGGGAGGATGAACTGCCCAGCGCAATTAACCTATTGGTGTCTACGAAAAAATCGATTTCTATTCGGTATACCACGAGTCTTCCAAACCACTTCATAATAGCTGATAATAAAGAGGTTTTAAGTGCCACTTCAACCGTGGGTTACTTGGCTGACAATCCAATGTTGTGGTCGAACAACGCCCCTCACGTTATGGCCTACAAAAAACTCTTCCAAGAACTATGGGATTCTTCGATTGAAACTTTGTCTCTGAACGTTATAAGCGAAGTTGATAAGTTAAAACACTTTGTAAAACAGATGAAACCTGCTGAACATGTTATACTCTTATACGAGACAACTAAAGCTAAACTGAAGGTGCTACTAAATTATATAAAAGCTGGATTGGACAATGGCGAAGCAACTGTTTATGTTTGCTCTGACTCAAGTGTAGAAGAAATAACCGATGCTGTCAAGCAATTCGGTGTTGATATTAAAGAGTGCCAAAAGTCGGGTGCTTTAAAAATTATAGATTATACTCAACACTATATCATCGATGGTGTATTCGACATAGAAAACACTGCAAAACTCTGGA
>JBNVCD010000039.1:6518-10278 GCA_050410875.1 Bathyarchaeia archaeon
CGACGAGGCAATCTCACAGGGCTTTAAGGGTTTACGAGTGACAGTTGAAATGGCTTGTTTTTTTAAACATAACTTACTGAAAGAATTAGTTATTTACGAGAGATCACTGCATCAAAAGCCTGACATACCCATAGTTGCTGTTTATGCCTACCGTGCAGATCAGTTGATGAAAACAAACAATTCTATCAATGTTTACACAGAACTCATTAAAACTCACGGTATTGTACTCTTTACGTGGGTCGATAAGGAACTAGGCAGGATAGCAATAAGCTGAAATAATTCGCTAAAAAGAGTTGAAGGCTTTTTTTTCTTTAATTACAGTAAGATTGATTAATGGGCTGAATAAACTTTAGAAAAGGACACAGAGACATATTAGATAAACTACTGATTGGGGCAATAGATGTTTGGCCTCTGATTTTAATGTAAAATCTGCTAACGAAAAGGTAAAAATTGTGGAAAACATCAAGCAGAAGTTAGATCCAATGTTCTTCTCTGATGCAGACCTTGAAATGATCGATTTAGCAAAACTGATTGATGTAGATGCGTTGCAATCAATGATGAATGATCTCTAT
This sequence comes from Bathyarchaeia archaeon, assembly GCA_050410875.1. Lineage (GTDB taxonomy): Archaea > Thermoproteota > Bathyarchaeia > Bathyarchaeales > Bathycorpusculaceae > JADGNF01. Next base: position 7,091 of record JBNVCD010000039.1, read on the forward strand.
GCTGTAACAAAAATAGGTTTTGCAGTTATAGATCTCAAAGGGAATGTGTTAGCCTCTACAGGTTGGCAGGATATATGTGCCAAATTCCACAGAACTAATCCTCAAACGCTTTGGAACTGCCTAGAAAGCGATCTAGTGCTAACGCAAGGAGTTGCACGCGGAGAATTTAAAATATACAAATGCAAAAACAACATGTGGGATATTGTCACTCCAATTATGATAGGCAAAAGGCATGTTGGGAACCTTTTTTCTGGTCAGTTTTTCTTTGATGATGAAGCGGTCGACAGGAACGTGTTCGTTCGTCAAGCCGAGCAATTCGGATTTGATAAAGAAGCCTATCTTGCTGCTTTAGACAGGGTTCCACGTTTGAACAGGACTGTAGTTAAAAATTTGATGCAATTTTATGTGAAACTTGCGGAAATGATATCCAAGTTAAGCTATAGCAACTTGAAGTTGTCTAAACTATTGGCTGACCAAAAACTTGGTGAATTGAAGCTTTTAGAGAGTCACAATGACCTGAAGCATGCCCAAACTGTAGCTGAAACCGGGAGTTGGCGGCTGAATGTACAAAAAAACGAGTTAACGTGGTCAGATGAAACCTGCAGGATGTTTGGGCTTCCTGAGGGAACTCGTTTAACTTACGAACGTTTTCTGGAGTTTGTTCACCCTGACGATAAGGGATTTGTAGACCAGAAATGGAAAGCAGCCCTCCGCGGCGAGGTATACGATGTTGAGCACCGAATCGTCATCGACAATAAAGTGCGTTGGGTTCGTGAAAGAGCAGAGTTAGAGTTTGCTGCAGATGGCTCGTTGGTGGGCGGCTTTGGCGTTGTTCAAGATATAACTGAATACAAAATTGCTGAGCAAAAACTTCGTAGACTTAACCGCGCACTAAGAGCAATAAGCGACATTAATCAAGTATTGATGAGGGTCACTGATGAAACTGCCTTCTTACAGCAAGTATGTCGAATTATCGTTGAAGACTGCGGTTATTCTCTTGTTTGGATTGGTTTTGCTCAAGATGACGAAGCGAAAGTGGTCAAACTCATGGCGTATGCAGGTTTTGGTGAAGGTCTCATTGAATCTTTAAACGTAAGTTTGGCTGATACCGAGTTTGGTCAAGACCCTGCAGCTAAGGCAATCCGCACAGGGAAACCTCAGATATGTGCTGATATGAGTTTTGACCAAAATTTTTCTACTTGGAGTAAAGGAGCATCAGCACGGGGTTATTCATCATGCATCGCGTTACCTCTTATGTCAGAGGGTAAAGCGTTTGGTGTCATAAACATTTACTCTCAAGAACCCCATTCATTCACAGAAGATGAAGTGAAACTGCTGGGTGAGATAGCTAACGATTTTTCCCACGGAATAATGCATCTTCGCGCTTGCACCGCTGTTAAACAAACTGGAGAAGAACTAAATAGAGCTAAGAAAGAGTGGTAACAAACGTTTGATGCATTGCCTGACTTGATTATGACCGTTGACAACAAACACAGGATTTTGCATGTCAACAAAGCTATGGCTGAACGTTTACGTGTTAAACCTGAGCAGTGTATCGGTTTACACTGTTACAGGGTTGTGCACGATCCAGATTCATATGCCAGAAACTTGCCCGCATAAAAAAACAATAGAGGATGACAAAGAACATTGGGTTGAGCTCTATGAAGAAAGACTTGGCGGAGAACTTATAATCAGCAGTACCCCTATGAAAGATGCTGATGGGAAAACTCTTGGTTCAGTACACGTGTTTTGGAAAATGCCGCAGCAGAAGTATAGTTAATAGTTTAGGCGAGAAATATGTTCTGTTAAACATCATGTTGACCCCGAGATTTGGGTATTGAATAAAACCCGCCTAAAATTTATTGGTAACGTCGTTAGGAGCACAGTTGCCTTTTTGGAATGGTTAAGTCAAAATAGTGATTAAACTGATTAACTGTTCAAAAGTAACTCAGTTGCCAAATCCAGAGGCTTTGTTTCCAAATTGCGGAGTACGTATTAGAGTTTGGCTTTTTCCAACTTTAACCAACTCAAAATTTTCGTTAATCCTCATTTTTCGCTTGTTAACAAGACAATATTTTGGATGTGTACCTTTTACATATTTGCTGCACCGTATTCGAGAAATGGCACGAGTAATTCTCTGTCTAACTCAGGATTAACTCTATTGATTATTTTTTCAGTTGTTTATGTATCACCCGCAAAAAAGGAGCAGTTCGCCTTAAAACGCATCTGTTGGAAACGCTTTTTAGTTTCACGTCTCAAAATTTAAGAAACTGAAACATCCAACGAGTCATTGATTGTGATGATAGTGGAGCAAATAGTTGTTAAGCCTCTGCCGCCATTTAGCTTAGAGTTGAGTGCAAACATCCTCAGTTATGATGACCCACAGATCAGCTTTTACGAAAACGGCAGGTTTACTCAACCTCTCCGCGTCGGCGGCAAGCTGATTCTTGCGGTTGTCGAGTCGAAGGGCGATTCAGATAGCCCTGAGCTTCACGTGCTGTTGAAGGCAAACCAAGAGCTTTCAGAAGCGGAGAAGACGGAGGCTGCAGAGGCTATCTGTGACTTTTTCAATTTAAATTTGGATGTATCCCGCTTCTATGAAGACGTGAAACACGACGCCACGCTGGCAAAGATAACGCAGAGGCTACGCGGCCTTAGGGTTCCAACTGCGCCTACGGTGTACGAAGCGCTTGTGGATTCAATTGTTGAGCAGCAAATCTCCATTAAAGTCGCCAAAGCTTTGGAGGCAAAAATAATCAAAAAGTTCGGCGCCGCCCTCCGCCTAGACGAAGTTTACTATGAATACCCAACCCCGCAGGCTATAGCTTCCGCCTCAATAGAGGAGCTGCGGCAGTGCGGTTTGAGCCAGCGCAAAGCCGAATACATATTGGGCGTCAGCAAACTCGTCAAAGAGGGCGCCCTCAACTTGGAAAACTTCAAGCAGTACAGAGAAGCAGATGCCATAATCAAAGAGCTAGACGCGATACGAGGTGTAGGCGTTTGGACCGCTGAGCTTACTATGCTTCGCTCCATGAACAAGTGGAGTGCCCTGCCAGCAGACGACTTTGGTGTCCAGAGGGTAATTTCGCACTATTACTGTCAAGACAAAAAAATCAGCAGTTCTCAAGCAAGAGAAATCGCCAAAGCGTGGGGAAGCTGGAAGGGTCTAGCTGCCTTCTACCTCATAG
>JBNVCD010000003.1:0-3098 GCA_050410875.1 Bathyarchaeia archaeon
AAAAGGTAATAAAGTCGGAAACATACATGTTAAAGACAACATAATATAAAGCGTAAACAAAGTGAAAAATTTATGTCGGTAAAATCGGAAGTTAACCCTCAGTACGCCTACAGGCTTCTGCATCCTATGCATACAGTTCTGGTTTCCTGCGTTGGAGCATCAGGCAAACCCAATGTGACTACAGTGGCGTGGGCAATGCCTACCAGTGGGAATCCACCGTTGGTTGCGGTAAGTCTGTCTCCGCAGAGGCACTCGCACACGTTAATTGAAGAGTCACAAGAATTTGTGATTAACATACCTACGTTAGAGCTGCTCCAGTCAGTTTACGCTTGCGGCACATTTAGCGGAAGAAGCTTTGACAAATTTAAAAAATCAGGTCTAACCCCTATGCCGGCTAAAAAGGTCAAAGCGCCAGCTATACGCGAATGTATAGCTCACATAGAATGTGAAGTTGACAGCCAAATCACGACGGGAGATCACACGATTTTCGTAGGGAAAATCGTGGCGGCATACGCAAAGCAGGGCGTATTCACTGAAAGGTACAGTCTTGAAGCGGCGAAAATGCTGTACCACGCAGGCGGAAATAACTTTGCAGTGTTAGACCCCAAAATCTACAAGCCATAGCGCGCCTTTTTAGGCTCCAGAAGCACACAAACCCGCCTATAAGGCGAAGGCATCCGATAAAAAGCGGAGCATCAAACGTCTAATCGTCGATGGGTAGGCAAAGTCTAAAGGCGGACAGTCCAATAAGTAAAGTGGATAGTCATGACGCAGTATGATAAAGAAGCGTTAGAGAAATTTCGTTTATCAGGACAAATTTTACGTGAAACCCGCGAGGAAATGCGCCGGTTTGTGCGTGAAAACATGTCTGTTCTTGAAGTTTGCGAAAAAGCTGAAGCGCTCATACGGGAAAAAGGCGGGAGCCCAGCTTTTCCCTGTAATGTCTCAATTAACGAAGTTGCCGCCCACTATACGTCTCCGCCAAAAGACAGCAGCGTCATTCCAGAGAAGGCGCTTGTTAAAGTTGACATAGGCGTTCACGTGGACGGTTACGTTACAGATACAGCGTTTACAGCGTGTTTTAACCCTGAGTACAAAAGTATGGTGGAGACTGCTGAAAGCGCCCTCCAAACGGCTATAGAAACCATAAGTGCAGACGTCTCTGCTGGAAAAATTGGGACTGCCGTAGAGCATGCTATAAGGAACCGAGGTTTCAAACCCATATCCAACTTGACAGGGCACTCGGTGGGCAGATACTTAATTCACGCGGGAACCAGCATACCTAACGTTTCCCAGATTACGCTTACAAAAATAAGAGCAGGCGAAGTCTACGCTATAGAACCCTTCGTCACGTTACCTGACGCGTTTGGAGCCGTAGAGGATGAGCCGCAAAAGACTATCTTTCGCCTTGTTAAGCCAAAAGCAGCAAAAAGCGCCGCTGCAAAGCAGCTTCTGCGGTTCATTGAAGAAAACTTCCGAACCCTTCCCTTCACAGAACGGTGGCTCAAAGGTGTTGTGCCCTCTGCGCAGCACCAGCAGGCGTTCAAGGAGTTGCTTGCGTCAAAAGCGCTTATGGGTTACCCTGTGTTTGTTGAGGTAACAAAAAAGCCTGTTGCTCAAGCTGAGCATACGGTTTTAGTGGAAGAAAAAGGGTGTACCGTCTTAACTTAGACGGTGGGGGCTTTCTCTTTTTCTTTGACTTCTCTGTAGATGGCAGTGATTACCTGTTTTTCTTGCTGGCATTTCTGGCAGGGTTCCAACTCTTTGAAAACGTAATCGCCCCGTTGAAATGGACGGGTGGTTTTAATGTTGCATTTTCGGCATTCAATAGTGGTCAATATGGGGGGTGTTTCAATTTTCAGGTTAGCTATTCGACGCCGCGACTGGAACAGTATGTATCCTGCTAGCGCCAGCGTGAGGAAACCTATTGCCAACATTGATAAGGTGTTTTCTATGGGTTCCCCTTGGTAGTAGGCGCCGATAGCTACAAAAATGGCTACGGCGGAAAGCGCCAAAACCAAGTATATTAACGAAAGCACAAACGTGGAAACTTTACTTGCTGATGCATCTTTTGAGTTGCGATTCATTTCAGCCTTTTCCTCCTATTGCCCAACGCCGATGGTGTTGCCAACACCGACGATTATCACTTTGTCACCCTCTTTAGTTTTCTCCAAAACAACCATCTTCACACGTTCTATGGCTTTATCCACGGCATCTGAGATTTCCTTGCGCATCATGGAGACAGCGTCGCCAATGTCCTCTTTGATTATGACGGCGTAGAGGGGAATCTTGTACTGCACCACGGCCTCCTCAATCTTGAAGGCATCCACACCTGGCCCGCCGATGGCAGCGCCTACACCTTCAGCGATTTCGCCGACAGCTTCACCTTCAAGCTTCAAACCCGCGTCAACCATGATCACAGCAGCTATCTTGCCCTTATTTTCTTTAATTACTGCTTTAACGGCGTCGCCGGGTTTGCCAACGTTTCCGCCTGGACCTTCCGCCTTCAGCACTAGCGCAGTGCGCCCTTCAAAAGGAACCTTGGCGACAACGCAGTCTTTAGGAACTTTTTGGACTTCGTAACCATGCATGAGTCTAGCAGCCAACAAGGGTCCTACACTGTCACCTATAGGCTGCCCATAGGCAAAGGCTTTGAGCGCGCTAGCGTATGCCTCTGCCTCCTTCATGACTAAAGGCAGGATCATCTGCAACTGCATAATAGTGTATAAGCTGAGGGTTTTCTTGCCTTGCAGATAAAAGTGCCGCACAACTTTGTATATGTAATTAAGCGCCATGGCAGCCTCCAGCGTGTTCTCCAAATTGTTCACCTGCACTTCATCGCATGCAGGCGCCATAAGCTTCACTTCGTCTTTTAAGCGTGCATCGCGCACGTCAAGGATGTGGTCTAACTTGTAGACTATACCCGCAGGATCCATGTTCTGCGGCGCAATAGTAAAGTAGTCTAAGTAGCGGTCTACTCGAGCTGAAGGGTCAACACTGGGTTTCCCGATTTCCTTTATGGTTTCAATGGCGGTTTTCCGTCCTTCATCCTTCATGAATTTCAACTTGAAGAGGGAATTTTCTACTTCTCTGATCAT
>JBNVCD010000003.1:3108-10813 GCA_050410875.1 Bathyarchaeia archaeon
CATACATCTGGATTCTTTGCCCGTAAAACATGAAGACGACAAAAAAGAGCAGGCTTATACCGTAGATTATCTGCGTTATTATATCGCCTGTTCCACCAAACTGAGCAGCTAAAATGGACAATGCCGCCAACATAGTCACCTATTCAATATCATACCGCATCAAAACTGTTAGCGCTCCGTTATAAAGCTTAGCTAAGTCCACGGTTGGTTTAAAGGTAAAAGTGGGTTACCAGCTTTCCCAGGTTCTCGTGGCCGAAGACCACAATACAGCGGGGAACGGAACGCGGTTTAACTTCTGAGTTCGGAATGGGATCAGGTGGGACCCGCGCCCTATGGCCGGCAAACCCATCTTTACTCTTCAGCTTTCCTTCATTAACCTTTCGCTTTTTTGTTGATGTTTTAGGCATGTTTTCCCCATGCTTCTAGAGGAGCAGCAGCGCTTTTTAGATGTTGCACCATGTAAGGAGCGACTTGGCGATGCAATATATTTTTATTGTTGCAAACGCCATTTAGGTGCTCGTAACCGTCAGGGGTCGTAGTCTAGGCAGGTATGACGACGGGCTCCAGAAAGCAAACACACGGGTTTGCTGACCCTTGCTCAGGGAATGACGAATTTCTGGAGCAGTCATGAAGAAACCCGTAAGGATTGGCTTTCGCCTCTCCTGGGTAAAGGTCGTCGGTTCAAATCCGGCCGGCCCCACCACAAATTTTTTCCATTCAAACCCGAATAACTGCGTATCTATCAACATTTTTTTGGAGTTGTCTTCTGAGAAAAAAGGTTACGTGGTGTAGCCAAAGTCTGTTAAAGCTTTTTGAGGTGACTCTTTCACGTAGAGGGGGTAAGTGATTTTTACTCCCGACACCAAGGCGCTGGGGCTCAATTCATGGTTAAATTTGTGTTCCAGATTTAAGATGTGAACAACTTGTATGCCGCGAACTGTTAAGGCATCTGAAAGCAGCGTCCTGTGGCATCGCAACGGCAACGTTTCGGCGCACATTATGGCGACGCGGTTTTCTCTTGCAAGCGCAATCAGTTTGAGCAGATTTTCAGTGAATTCTTTAGTTTCCATGTAGTCGGCGTAGCCCCTTAAACTTTTATCTTTCCAAGCAGTATTTGGAGAATTTACGTGGGGTCTGCGAAAGCCGCCGAGCTCAGGCAAATGGATGTATTTTACGCTCTCTGTTTTTAGGGCTTCAGAGAGGGCGTCCTTGTTGAATTGCGGGTTAAATTTGGATTTTGGAGTCAGCCGAACGTCAACTACTAAATTTATTTGGTGGGCTTTCAGAATAGAAATAAACTCGCCTATAGACCGCGTGGAGTGCCCCACTGTAAAAACTGTTATTGCTTGCGGGTTACTCATGTTGCTTCTCTGCAGGGTTATGGCGTGCAGGACTATATTAAAGCAACCAAAAACGCTTCGATTTAAGTGGTTTACCGGGGCTATAAGGAGTTATGATTTCAGTAGATGCCCCTGTAACCCGGCTAGTTCATGCAATTTGGGTATAATGTGGGACACTTTAGGTGCTGATTGTGGGAAATCAATTAATTAAATCAGGCACATTGAAGGCTTAAGAAAGCATAGGAGGCGAGTGACGGCAAACTTGTGTGTCTTGAACTTGGCTAGTTGACAGGCAGTGTAAACGGCTGAGAGAATTTGGCGGTAAACTGAAAAATAACGGGTTTTCATTTTTCTCTCCTAATCTCTCCTAAACGCCAAATTCCAGCAGACTAAAAAGCACTGAGTCTATTTTTTAAAGTTGCTGTTTTCGGGTGTTTCTGTAACAGGGGTCCTTTGTAAACACAAGGGGCAGGTGCAAAAAGCTTTTTAGCAATTTGAGTTTTTGGTGTCTTTTTTGAGAGTTGCTTCGGCTATTTTATCTAGAAGTTCCTTGTGTCGGCTCTCGTCTTCAACAATGTACTCCAGCAGTTTTTTGGCAATGGCGCTGTCTAGTTGGCTTTCGTCTATTTGGAGCTGTAAAAGCTTTAGGTGTAAAGTCGCTAAATACTCCTCGCCCATCGTGTTCTCTAGCGAAATCATTTCGTTGATTTGCGAGTAAAGCTCTTCATCTGTCAGTTTAGCCTGTTTTTTGGATTCGTTTTTAGCGAAAGACACCACGTTTTCCCAAGCTTTCCCCACAATTTTTGGGCATTCATCCATTGAAATTGGAGCTTTTGAGAGGCAACTGCTTAGAGAGTGCAAGATTTTTGCGTGTTTGAGGCTGTCTTGCGCTATGTAGAGCAGCAACGGTTTGAGCGTGAGTTTTTGAACGCGGTCAGCGTAACTTTGGTAAGTTTTTCCCACTTCCTCTTCGAGTATGCTTAGGCAGTAGAGGTGCGCGGCGATTTTCTCTATGTCTTTTGTAGGCGCCATTTTAAATTCACTACCTTTTGGAACTTATTTTTTGATCTTTTTTTCCTCTTGGTCTATGATTGTATTGAGAAGATCTGCTACTTTTTTGGGTGAGTTAGAGTCAGCTTCAGTGAACAACTTTGTGATTTCTTTAGTGTCTAAGTCTACAGCATATTTTAGTTTAATGAAGGTGACCACCAACGTTAAGAGGGCGTTAGCGCCCTCGCCCATCACCTCTTTTAGTCCGCTATAAAAGAGGCCTGGGTTTTCAACGAATACTTCAAAGGGGTCTTTGCAAAATTTTTTTTGAAGATGAAAAGACACAATTACGGGGAAGGTTTCGCCTAAACTGTTACAGGTGGCGGCTTCAAATAATCTTTGGGCAACTTTAGGTAACAGCTCGTTTTTTTTCTTAAACATTTTTACAGTTTCCTCAAATGATGTTTTACTGCTGCAGCGTGACAGTGACCTACTGGGCGAAGGGTAAATACATGTTATTTATTTTTAATTCACGGCTATATTGATTGTGGTACAAAGTTTACAGGGCGCGGCTAAACCTCTCCAAACCTTTGCGTCTACTCGATTTTTGATATGATCTCCTCGAGGGCTGTGGGAGTTTTCTGGTCGGCTTTAGCAGAGATAACGTCGATTCCATAGATTTTTCCAAGCGCCAACAGCTCAACGCCGCCGGATAAATCCAAGAGCACCGTTTTAGTTGGATTAACGTCAACTTTTTTGGCTAGTAACGCGACAAGGTCGTTTTTGTCACCTTCCAGCGAGACGTCAACAACAAGTCTTTTTTCGCCTTTCTCAGCGGTGAGGGCGAACAGAGATTTTACACCTGAAGCGCCTGCGATTTCGCTGTGCAGATTAACGGTGAACCCTCTCTCCGCTAGAAATTGACGTATGTTTTCAATAACGGGCAGTTCCCGCCCTATCTCGCGGATAACGTCGTCTGCTACGTGGTAAGCAAAGATTTTTTCGTATTTTATGTCTTGAAAGTTGGAGACTTTTTCACAGTTTTGGCATTTATGGTTAACTTCAGGTTTGTCAAAACGGTTGCCGCAGTTTTCGCACTGGTAAAAGTTGCCGATTACCCGGTAATCAGGCTTGGCGGCGTCAAGGGTAGCTCCACATCGGGGGCAAACTAGACCAGTCGACTTTGAAAAGTCGCCTATGGCGCCGATGTAGCCGCATTTTTTGTGTTCGATAAGCTGGGTTAACGCCACGTTTTCTGAGTTACAACGGGGGCAAGCGAATTTTGAATGAACCTCAGGAGAGCCACAGTGGGGGCAAAGCAGAACGCGGTCAACAACTTTGGTCTTCAACATGCCCTTTTCTGATAATTCATTGAGCAAATTTTTTGTGGCTACCACATCTTTGTCGGGCAAAAAGGGGGCAGCGGCGGGGTAGGTGACGCCGTCTTTTTCAAAAGATGGTTGCAGCTCCAAAACGCCGTTTCGAACGAGTTGCCTAAGAAAATTTTGGGTCTCAGCGTTTGCTGTTGCGTCGACTGCTTTGCCGGTTTTAACTTGTTTTCCCATTTTGTGGTCGACCCCTTCTCAGACTCCTGTTAAATTAAAGAAGACAAGCGTAACTGTTATAAGAATTATTGAGTGGCGTAGGCCTGCCAAGTAGCTTCGTTCGCCGATTTTTCCTGATATGAGACCACCGAAAAAAGATTCGATTATAGATGCCCAAAAAAGAATGGACTTGTAATAGTTAATGTCTAAAACGTTTGCAAGCGTGGTAGTTACGCCTGCCGTGGCAGCTTGCCGCGTGGAGGAAATAGCCAAAGGAGCCAGAAACTGGGTCAACACGACGTAGGCAATAACTAAGAAAATTGCTGTTGCCATGTAAATTGTCAGCAAATAGGGGCGTGTATTGTTGAGTTGCTCTTCTTTGTATTCTTCTAAACTTGAAAAAAGCTGAACGCTCGTATCTAAAACCTCGCTTACTTTGCCTCCTGTTTGGTTGGCTTCAACAAGAATTGTTGCCAGTCTTGCAATGACTGGGCGATTGATTCTCTTAGTTAAGGAAGTCATGGCTTCTTCCCAGCTGGCGCCCAGCAGGAACTTAGCTAAGGCGTACTCAAGCTCCTTTGATAGAGGTCCATAGCTTCGCTGGGAGGCTTCTTCAACTGCACGGGGTAAAGTGACGCCTGAGCGGACGGCTTCTGCTATGTCTCTGAGTAATCTTGGTACAGCTTGCTCTATTTGTCTGCCCCAGCGGTAGTTGGTGTACTCCACCACTGCGGGGAAACCTAGCATTATGACTAAGCCAAAAGCTAAGGTGTTGTTAACTTGTTGAGTGATGGGAATCAGGTATGGCTGCGTGGGCGCGTATTGCCTCAAAAGAAAAGGCAGCAGGATAACAGTTAAGCCGACAAGCGCTGAAACAACCCAAACTGCAACTCGGAGCTTCTTATAGAAGTACATGTTACTCCTCCTTGGGTAGGGCGCCGTCTAAAACTACGATGAAAAGTATGCAGATCACAGGCAGCCCAAAGAAGACAACAAGGTTCAGCTGCATCGCTGTGGATAAACCGAACTGGCTTGTTCCTAAAACGGACAGGATCGTCAGCATAATAATGAATGTTATGGGCGCCATAACCATGACGGTCACGTAGATTTCAGCGAGGGCAATCAGGCTTGCAGTTACTTTTTTTAGCTGCTCCCGTTTTAAAGCGAGCAGACGTTGGGTTTCAAAAAGTAGCAGGCTCTTTAGGTCGCCGCTTGTTTTGATGGTGTTCACTAAGCCCACCAGAAGTTTGGCGAACGTTTCAGATGGACTACGCTGCCTCGCGTCGTCTATAGCGGATATGACGTCTAAGCCGAACAGGCGAACGTTCGCGGTAACCCGCTTTGCTAAAGAGTGAATTGAGGGGTGACGCTCTACTTCGGCGATTCTGCTGAACATTCTTTCAATAGAGATTCCGCCTGCGGATAAAACGCCCATAAAGCCCGTTGTGTAAACGAGGTTTGCTTCGATTTCTGCTTTTCTTTGGCGTACACGCCACAGGGGGTACGCGGTGAAAACGATTAAAGTGAGCATCAAGCCGGTGAAGGATAAAACTGCGGCGGGAAGTAAACACTGCGTTAAAGGCAGCCGTAAAAGTGCGCTGTGAATTAGTAGCGCTACGCCAAACGTTAAGGCAAACGTTAAAGCGCAAGCGAAAAAGGCAACTGCCATGTAGGCTTCGTAGATCAGGGTCAACCCGCTTTTTTGGTAGACCTGCTTAAAAGCTGGGTATCGGGGAACCCAGCGGCTGAAAAGTCTGAAACTGACGTTTGTAACCGCGTCTGCTAACGTGGACCGCGCCATTTTACGCTTCAAACCTCGCTTTGTTGTAAATTTCTGCTGGGTTTATGTAGAAGCGGCGGATTACGTCGGCTATTTCGTCGTAGGTTTTGAAGCCTTTGTGCACCATCCATTTTAGGATGAACTCGCGTTTCTCTAAGTCTTCAACTATGCTTTCTATGGGGACATGTTTTGACTCTGCAATTTTCTTCAGCGCTGTGCTTTCGGTAAAAGATTTCAAATGCATCATGAAGGTGTCGTCTCGTGGATCCCACTCAAACAGTTTGGTGAAAACGGCGCGTTCGGTCTTTGGGTTTACGCCGGTAATTTCTGAGAGGTCAAGAACCCTGCGGACCACGCGGTCGCGGTATTTTGTTCGGTTAATCAAGGCTATAACGTTCATCATGGGCAGCAGCATCGGCGGGATGTTCATGGGTCGTGTGAGCAGCCGCTTTTCTACGGCTTCAACGTTTTCTGCGTGTATAGTGCACATGCCTCCGTGGCCGACGGATATGCTTTGGAACAGGGTGTATGCTTCTTCACCTCGGATTTCGCCGACGATTATGCAGTCAGGCCGCTGCCTCAGCGAGGACTTGAGCAGATCAAAAAGGGTAACCTCTTGGACGCCTACTTGGAATGACGGCCTAGTCACCATGGGAATCCAGTTGTCATGCAGACGGAGCTCACGTACCTCTTCAATGGTTACCACTTTGTTTTCGGGTCGAATAAACGAGCAGATAGCGTTTAAGAGGGCAGTTTTACCTGAACCTGTAGCCCCCGCCACCATTATGGAGCGCAGGTTCTCGACAAGCAACCAAAAATACGCGCCCATGACAGGCGAGATCGTTCCCAGATTTATCATGTCAACTATGGTGAAGGGGTTTGCGCGGACTTTTCTTATAGTGAAGGTGCTACCCCGCTTTGAAACTTCCTCTAAAGTTAAATGAATACGAAAACCCTCGGGGAGCGCACCCTCAAGTATGGGGCTGGCAACGGAGATTTGATGCCCTGAACGGTAAGCCAGACGGGTAATGAAGGCGTCAAGCTCGTCTTTCGTTTTGTACATAACGTTGGTGGGTAATGATTCGTAGAAGCGGTGCCACACGTAAATGGGGATGCCTACGCCGTTGCAGCTTATGTCTTCAATGTTTGGGTCTCGGATAAGCACGTCTACGACGCCGTAGCCTAAGAAGTCCCTTTTAACGTAGTAAGCAAATTTTTCTAGCGACTCCGAGGTGACTTTGAGTTTGAACCGCTTTATAACGCGGTTGATTTTGTCGCGCAGGTACTTTTCGCCCAGCTCCTCGCTTTTTAGAATGGATAATGAAACGCCAACTTCTTCTTTAAGTATGTACTTAAGCATGGAGAGAGTTTCCTGTTCAGTTTGATCCATAGTCGGCTCGATGACTACGTACACCAGCCTGCCCGTGGTTGGCTCCACCTTTATGCCGACGTTGCCGAAAGGCGGAGTAACAGCGTAGAAATCTTTGAAGGTAAGCGGCTGCTGCTCCCCGCTTACAGAGATTGTTTCTTGTGAAGCTGGGGACTTTTGCGTAGTCTTATTTTCCGCATTTTGTTTTTTTCCACGTTTAAAGTTCATTAAGGGGCCTCCTGAACTATTGTTTTTTGGCCAAGGGTTGTTCCAACGGCCACGTTTACTACGAAGGTTTCAGAGGTGCTGCTGGTTGAACGCAGATAGAAGAAGTATTCGCCTTCAGCGTTTAACTGCACCCAGCCGGGATTGCTGATTGTAGCGTTAGGGTCGGTAGCATTTTTACTGAGGAGTACACTGGTGCCATTGGCGTATATGGAGAAGTAACTGTAGGGGATGGGGGCGCCGCCAGCAGAAGTCACTTTAATAGTGTATGACTGCCAAGACCCATAAGGTATAGTGTTCCCGCTGGAGAGGTAGTCAACGCCTGCGACTAACCAGTCAACGTTCACATTAAATTGGGATGATGTGTCTTTGACTCCTTTGATTTTTACTTTCCAGTTTCCCGCGCCATCCACGAAGTCCGATGCGCCAGCAGTAACCATCTGGTTTTTCAGTTCAT
>JBNVCD010000003.1:10823-11108 GCA_050410875.1 Bathyarchaeia archaeon
ACGTTAGGCGCAGGGTTTGACGTGTACGCGAAGTAACCTGCGCCGCTTGTGACGTAGGAACCGGAGGAGTAATTGTAGAATTGGATTGTCACCGAGACCTGCGGGGCAGTCCACGAAGTTTGAATTGACCAGTTGAGCGCCGTCCAACTCGCCGTGCCGGTTGCACCTGTAAATTCTACTTCCACGGTGTACTGTTGGTTTGTTGATGTCCAGACATGTAGCAGCACGACATCAATGTTCCAGCTACTTTGAGCGGGGTCTGATGTTTCATTTCCACCTGTAAAC
>JBNVCD010000003.1:11118-19523 GCA_050410875.1 Bathyarchaeia archaeon
GTGAAGGTTGACGACGTCAGGTAGGGCGCCACAGAAACGTTGTTCCAGCCCGCTGTCAAGTTCGGGAGAAGGTTCTGCCATGCTGAACCAGTCCACACGTCAACTCTGAGGGGTTCAGCATCCATGGCTCCGCCGTATATGCAGAGCCACTCGTTGGTTTGGTTAAAATTAACGTTGTTCCATTGCACTTCCAAGTCGAGTACATAATTGTTTGTGGTTGTTGTGTATTGAACAAGATCCACTTGCCAACTGAACGGTGAAGTAGTCGCTTTGGTGCCTGTAACTTTTAGTTTCCAATTACCGCCGCTGTCCATGAAACGGTTGGGATTAGTTAATATGTTTTGAGATTTTGTCCAATCAGTGGTGTTGATGGTGTCTGTCATGTAGCCATCGCCGCTTGTTGAATAAGCAGCGGCATCATAATTGTAGAGTTGAAAAGTTGTGGCAACATCCGATGTAGTAAAATGGCTATCTATCGCCCAGGTGAGCGCAGTTAAAACCGAAGGCGCCGCTGTCCCAGAAAACTCCACTGAAACAGTATACTGACTTGGCAGTGCAATGTTTGCAACGCGTGTTTGATCACTCAGTGGAAGACTGCTGTCGTCAATTCTTAGGTACGCATATGCACCTGAAACGGCGCTTGAAACGTTAATGTAGTAATCTATTTCCAAGTAGTCAGTTTGACTCTCAACAGTATAGCTCCCCCAAGAGTAGGTTCCCTGGAGTGTTGATGCAACCGAGGACAGGGCGGGGGAATTGGCTACTGCAGTAGCAATTGTTGCTCGGATGGTACCATCAGCTTTACGGATAAGTATGTCAACGTTGGCAGAAGCAACGGGGGCAGCGCTTTTAAGAACTATCAAAGAAGCAGCCCAATCAGTACTTGACGATAAACTCCACGTCATAGATTGGCTACCTGCACCTACAGGCCCTTTATCACTGCCATGTCCTCTGCAGCGGGAATCTTGGGAGCCGCTGCTTGGCTGATAATCATCCCACCTTGCTGTTTGACCTGTGCCTTCATACACGTTTGCGGATGAACCACGAGTAGCCAAGTGCCCTATTACCCAAGAGTTTGCTGTGTTTACAGTTACACTCTGCGAAGGCGCAGTAGAAGTACCTGTTCCACCTGCTTGTGCATCGATGGGCGCTGTTTGGAAGATCCTGACAGAGTAACGGTTATTGTAGCTGTCCCCGAATTAGGTGCGATAAGATACCACAGTTCACTACGTATGTTACCTCCTGGGTGGCTGTCCGAGCGGAGATATGTCAAACTTTGGGTCCCATAGGTCACGGAGGAAACATTTACAGAAGCAGTCCTTATGCTGACGCCGACGACTAAAAACCTGTTTGAGGCTGCACCTGTGGTGTGAAGCCACGAAAGCGACGTAACAGCATCGCCGGAATTTGTGCTATTAGAGGAGTCAAAACTTATGCTAAAGCCTGGGTCTGTCCAAGCGCGGTAATACGTTGTCCATGTGCCTGCAGGAATAGATGAAACTCCATTGAGGGGATAAGTAAATTTTCCCAGCAGGTTGCGGCCTACTGTCCCCAATGAAACATTCAAAGTTAAAGCGGCACCATCAGCGCCAGAAAGCCGTTTAACATAGTATGGTGAGCCGCCAATTGTTATGGTTTCACTGTGCGCGTAAAGCGGTTGAAGCGAAGTGGCTGAGGGGTAACTTCTGAAAGTCATGTATGCACCGTTGTCGCTTTGAAGGTCGGTTATAGTTCCTGAAGTGAACTGTGTTGAACCTAACAAGCCATAGGCAGACGGATAATAAGTGTTAGTTAATGTTAAAGGCGACTCAGTTAACGTATCGTAAACTGAGTCTGGTCCGTATTGCTGCGCCGTGAAGTTGCTGTGTGTTCCTCTCGACGGGGAACCGTCGACGTTTGATGTGTTGCTGTCGACGTAGTCGGTGATATCTGTGCCGCTGCCAGTGAAGTATGAGGTGAACACGACAGGATTTGAGTCACTGCTCTTTAAGTTAGAAATTAAGCCGCTGACGTATTGCGTGCCCCCCACAGTATTCCACTGCGACGGATAAAAAGAGGCGGAGCCGTTTACGCCTGTGATGGCAATTTGGCCGGCGCCGCTGCCTGACGGCGCGTTTTCGATGTTTACGGTGGCTAAAGCGAAGGCGCCGTTAGGTGCTTGATTGTAAGTTGCGTTGAACGTAACTGTGCCTGTGTTTGCTGCGGTGTAGATCCAGCGGAAGAAGGCGGTTTCGCCTCGGCGTAGTGACTCCACAGTTAAAGAGGTAGGCTGCTCTACTGCAGTTACGAGCGCCGGTGGTGACTGCTGCAGGCTCACAGTTACGTTTTGGATGACGTCAACTTCGGTGTCGTTGTGTGTGACCGCCAAAAACAGGGTGATGTTGTTTCCAACGTAAACCGTGGGCGCCCCAGCCACAAGGGTGAGGGTGCATTGAACAGCGCTGGCAGGATAAAACGTTGTGGTGAACGTGTTGCCCGCCGCTGTGGCTATTTGCACCACGTATTTTTGATCTTTGGCAACGCTAAAATCAGACAGGATTGTCTTGGTTTCAGCGGGTTCTAGTCGCTGGTTAAGCTCAAAGAACCACTGCGCCTCCGGCGTTACAGACTGGTTAAAGAGCCCCAGCCACAGCAACCTCGACGAGAGCGAACCCGTGTTTGCCACCGTCAGGTTCAGCTTGCTGTCGCTGGTTATTTTTACAGTTGTGATTGCTAGTTGCTCGCGGCTTCGGTTCACATCTGCCTGATTCATCTCGCTGGCAGTGGCGTTGTAGCTGTCCATGGAGCGAAGAATAAGCGTGTAGAAGGTTAAACCTGAAATGAGAATAAGCACTATAAAAGCAGCTGCAATTATGGAGCCCAACCCACGTTTAGCTCGACTACGCCTTCCAACTGACAACCGTTCTGCCCCCTCGCTCTGTAACCACCGCTATCTCATAAACTGAGCCGCTGCTAATTGCCACGGGAGAAACAAACCTCACGTTAACAAGCTGACCCACAGCCGTGAAAACACCCCGCCCACTCAAAAAGTTAGTCACCGCAGTTCCGTTAACGTAAACAGCATCCACAGAAACGGCGATGTCCCCGTGATTCAACACCGTAATGTTCAACTGGTTGGCTGTATCCCACCACACACGAATCACCTGCAACCGCTCACGGACACGCTCCTCATCCAGCTGAGTCTGCAACTGAAAATGACTGGCAGAAGCATTAAAAGCGCCTACACTGTAAGCGTAAATCACTACGCCTGCACTGGCGACTATTAGAATCAGCAGTAAACTACTGATGATTTCGCTAAGGCCTCTCCTGTTGCGTATTAAGTTACCCAACTTTATGATGCCAACCCATGTAATTATTAGCTTAAAAAAAAGTAATAAAAGCAAGACTATGTTGTTACTTTAACAGACTGACTAATTGTAGTTCCATCAGTAAATACCAGTTTCACTTGATACTCTCTATTTACGACAAGATTCTCATTTGTTATGTACACTGTAGCAACAGTCTGAGCTGATAAAACAGTACCTGCCACATTTGTACCGTTAGCATACGCAACAGTTTTTGCAGCCCCATCGAGATAACCTGCACTAAATGTCAAGTCAGTACTCCCTATGTTTCTGACGTACATAGTGATAGTTGTGTTGCTGCCTGATTTGATTGCGGTTATTGAGTCAAACTGTACTCTGCCTGTCTGCACTGGACTTGGTTGGGCGCCGCCTATCCAGCCCATGACGTAAGCGTAGACTACGACGCCGGCTGCGACGGCTAGGAGCATGAGTATTAGTGCTGCGATTATGGCTGAGAAGCCGTACTTGTTTCTGATTAACTTGTGTAGTTTCATATCTCCTTTTTCACCTCCCCGATTTGAAAATTATTTGAATCATATTGAGTATGGAATGAAGAAATATTTAATATTAATGCTTTAGGTGGAATTCAAACTTCGCCTACAATAAGAGAAATCATTTTTGGAGAGACGGTGGGTCACAGAGGTTTGACGCCTAGACTCCGCCTGACGCCTCAAGCCCTACACTCGTACCCGTGCCCCCTTGTGCGCTGAACGTCCAAACTTAGGTTGCTCTCTCCCGAGCCTAGCCAGGTTCGCCTGGTGAACCCCAAAGACGGCTGCCCTACGGAAGCCGCTTGGAGACCGCCAGCCTCAAGGGACGGATAGTCAACGTTTCGGAAAGGAGGGTTCAGACGGCCTTTGACGCCTCAGCCTCAGCTGTCAGCCCGTCATGTAGAGGGTTTACGGTGCAAGGGACCCCTACCCCCCCGCCTAAGACCCACCGCCACCATGAAAAGGCATGGTTGAACTATAAAACTTTGCTCTGCGCGCCGCCTTTCAGCGCCCGCGCTGCTTCTTCTAGCTCCGACAGCATTCTGTTGAGGTTTTGCTGGTGTCTGCTGATGATGTTTACGAATGCGCTGCCTACGATGGCTGCGTCTGCTCCTGCAGTGACCACTTTTTTGACGTGCTCTGGCTTGGATATGCCAAAGCCAACTGCTAATGGAACGCGCCCAGCAGTGAATGGGCGGAGCCATTTGATAAATTGCAGGGTAGAGTCCTCTACGGTGGATTTTGTGCCTGTGACGCCGAAGTGTGAAACGGCGTAGAGGAAACCTGAGGTTGCCGCGACAATTTTTTGGAGGCGCAGCTCAGAGGTTGAGGGTGCTACAAGAAAGATTGTGTCAATTTTAAAGGCGTGCGCCGCCTTTTTGTAGGCGTCTGCTTCTTCTACAGGTAAATCGGGTATTATTACGCCGTCAACTAGGCAGTCTTTGGCTTGCTGGAAAAAATTGGTTAGTCCCATGTGGAAGACAGGATTATAATACGTCATAACAACAAGTGGCACGTCGTGGCTGCGGCGGATTTCCTTGGCTGTTTGCAGTACTGTTTTTGGTTTGGTTCCCGCGTTTAGTGCTCGTAGGCTTGCAGCTTGTATTGTTGGCCCGTCGGCTATGGGGTCGGAGAAGGGTAAGCCTAACTCGATGATGTCCACGCCGCCTTTGATTAATGCCTCCGCAATTTTCGGCGTGTACGCAGGTTGTGGGTCGCCGGCTGTGACGTAGCCTATGAGTGCGGCTTCTTTGCGTTTTTTGAGTTTCTGAAAAGTTTCTTCTATAGCAGTCATATTTTCACTCCTAGGTAGTCGGCTATGGTGTGTACATCTTTGTCGCCGCGCCCCGACAACGTCACCACTATAGCTTGGTGCTTTTTCATGGTTTTCGCAAGCTTCATGGCGTAAGCGATTGCGTGCGCCGACTCCAAAGCTGGAAGGATACCCTCAGCCTGTGACAGCGCCAAAAACGCGTCAGCGGCTTCTTTATCGGTGGCAGCGACGTACTCAGCGCGTTTTAGCGTCTTCAAAAAAGAGTGTTCAGGTCCAACGCCGGGGTAGTCTAAACCCGCAGATATGCTGTGTGTACTTTGGATTTGCCCCTCGCTGTCTTGGAGGACATAGGTTAACATTCCGTGAAATACGCCTTCAGCGCCTGCACCCAACGACGCCGCGTGCTTGCCCGTTTGGATTCCCTGCCCCCCGGCTTCTACACCAAACAGTTTTACGTCAGCGTCGTCTTCGAAGGGGTAAAAGGTTCCTGCGGCGTTGCTTCCGCCGCCTACGCAGGCAACCAACGCGTCTGGCAGCTTCCCCTCTTTTTGTTTGAATTGCCTTTTGAGTTCTTTTCCGATTACGCTCTGGAAGTCGCGCACCATCATGGGATACGGGTGAGGACCCACAACGGAGCCAATGAGGTAGTAGGTGGTTTCGATGTTGGTTACCCAGTCTCGGAACGCCTCGTTTATGGCGTCCTTCAACGTTTGGCTTCCTGCTTCTACAGGGTGAACTTGGGCGTTGAGGAGTTTCATGCGGAAAACGTTAAGTTTTTGGCGCTCTACATCTTCGGCGCCCATGTACACTTCTGCTTTTAACCCTAGGGCGGCACAAGCCATGGCGGTTGCAACGCCATGTTGCCCTGCACCTGTCTCTGCGATGACTCGCGTTTTCCCCATACGTTTTGCCAGCAACGCTTGCCCCAGCGTGTTGTTGATTTTGTGGGCGCCGCCGTGCGCTAAGTCTTCACGTTTTAGATAGATTTTGGCGCCTCCAGCGAGCTTGGTAAGGTT
The DNA here is from genome assembly GCA_050410875.1 of Bathyarchaeia archaeon. Lineage (GTDB taxonomy): Archaea > Thermoproteota > Bathyarchaeia > Bathyarchaeales > Bathycorpusculaceae > JADGNF01. Next base: position 17,243 of record JBNVCD010000003.1, read on the forward strand.
TTCAGCAAAGTAAAGCGGTGTAGGGCGCCCCACATATTCCCGTAGATAACTTGCCAATTCCGCTTGAAAACGGGCGTCTTTCTTTGCCGTTTTGTAGGCTTCTTCAAGCTCGGTTATGGCTTCCATGAGAACTTCAGGTACGAAGCGCCCTCCGTACTTGCCATATTTACCGTTGACGGGGTAGCTGCTTAGTTTTCTCATATCTTTATGCCTCTTTTTTAGGTTAACAGTTCTTTTACTTTTGATTCGATGTCGTCTGCCTGCATGACGGCTGAGCCGACAAGAAAAGCCCAAGCGCCACATGCACGCAGAAACCGAATATCCGCAGGCGTGTTTATTCCGCTTTCGCTGACCACAATTTTCCCCTGCGGCAACACACTCTCCAGAATGCTTGACGTGACTGTTAAGTCAACTTTTAACGTGCCTAGGTCACGGTTGTTTATGCCCACCAAGTCAGCGTCTGTTTGCACTGCACGTTGGAACTCATGTTTAGTATGCGTTTCCAAAAGAACCTCCAAGTTTCGCGCATGCGCCTCGGCAATCATGACGCTTAGGCTACTTTCGCTGTAGCCTCGGTCAAATAGTGCCTCAATCAACAGTACCGCGTTGGCTCCAAGTTTTTGGGCAGCATCCAACTGTTTTGGGCTAACTATGAAATCCTTCATGAGAAGGGGAAGCTTCACGGCGCTGCGGGCGTACGCCAGATTCTCCAGAGAACCCTGAAAGTGCTTTGGCTCAGTGATGACTGAGATGCCAACTGCGCCTCCCCTTGCCATGGCCAAGGCAGCTTCTTTGACTGTTTTGGGGGAAATATTTTTTCTAAGTGTGCCTTTTGATGGTGAAGCAACTTTGACTTCAGTGATTAAGGCGGCGCCTTTAGCTTTGGAAATCTCAGCTTTTAAACTTGCAGCGTATGACGCCGGCAAAGCGGGCAGGCGCTCGTAGTAACCCGATTTGACTGTTTCTTTTGCATGCTGCGCCAGCAAGTCAAGATAATCAGCCATATTTCTTCTCCAACTCCTCAAGTCTATATAAGTCGCCGCCAGACGCTTTAACTAAGTGGCGGAGCTTCTTGTACGCCGCGCCGCTGCGAATTGATTCACGCGCAGCTTCCATGCCGCTTTTGAAGTCGCAGGCTTTCCCGCCTAACACTATAGCCGCGGCGCTGTTAACAAGCACGACATCCATTTTTGGGTCGTTCTCAGCGCAGTACCCAAACAGGATTTGAAAAAGAACCTCAGCGTTCTCCTCAACAGTTGCACCTCTCAGAAAGTCAATGCTTGTTTGCGGCACACCGAAGCTTTCAGGGAGAACCTCAAATGTGGTTACTGCGTCGTCTTTGAGGTGAGAAATCACGGTTTTGCCCACCGTTGAAATCTCGTCTAAGCCGCCTAAACCGTGAACCACAAACGCTTCGTGGCAACCCAAGTTCCTCAGAACGTGAGCTATGGGCGTAGTCAACTTTGAATCGTAGACGCCCAGCAGTTGAGCGTTAGAATTTGCAGGGTTAGTCAGTGGGCCTAGCAGGTTAAACACGGTTCGTAACCCGATTTCTTTTCTAGGCGCAACCGCGAATTTCATAGCAGGGTGGAAAGCGGGCGCAAACATAAAGCCGATACCCACCTGCTCTATTACGTGTTTCACGGCTTGAGGCTCAAGGTTAAGGTTAAGACCCAAGTTCTCCAGCACGTCTGCACTGCCACTTTTGCTGGTTACTGAACGGTTCCCATGTTTAGCCACAGTGACGCCTGCGCCGGCGACAACAAACGCCGCGGCTGTGCTTATGTTGAAGGTCTTAAGCGAGTCGCCGCCTGTCCCACAGGTATCAACAAGCCGCCCTACAACAGCGGGGCTGATGCGGCAGCATTTCTCGCGCATAACTTGAGCCAACGCGGTTATCTCTTCTACGGTTTCGCCTTTCATCCTCAACGCCGTCAAAAAAGCAGCTATCTGCGCGCCTGTAGCCTCACCGTTCATAATCTCTTTTAAGGCAAGTTCTGATTCGAAACCGCTGAGATTTACGCCTTCAACAAGTTTTTGAATGGCTTGCCGAATCATCTTCATTTGCCCTCCAAAAAGTTTCTAATGATAAGCTTGCCTTCCTCGCATAGGATAGATTCAGGATGAAACTGGATGCCCTCAATGGGGTACTTCTTATGCCTTACACCCATGACTTCGCCGTCATCAACAGCTATGGCCGTTACCTCTAAACACGGCGGGATGGTGCTTTTTTCTCCTGCTAAGGAGTGATACCGCGTTGCCGTGAAGGGGTTTTGTACAT
>JBNVCD010000003.1:19533-22962 GCA_050410875.1 Bathyarchaeia archaeon
ATCACAAAAAAGCCTCTTGCCATCATGCTTAATTGGGCTAGTTTTGCCGTGCATTAACCGCTTCGCCGACACCACCTTACCGCCGAAAGCGCTGATTATCCCCTGATGTCCTAGGCAGACGCCTAGCGTGGGAACCTTGGGGCTGACACGCTGCAAGATAGCCTTGCATACACCGAAGTATTTGTCGTCTTCAGGGTTGCCTGGTCCAGGCGAGAGCACTATGCGGTCAGGTTTGAGTTTTTCCACTTGCTTGAGAGTAATTTTGTCGTTGCGGTAAACAGCGGTTTCAGCGCCAAACTCGCCTATGTACTGCACAAGGTTGTAAACAAACGAGTCATAATTGTCTATGACTAGAACTCTCATGCAGCACTGCCTCCTGCATCTTGAAGGGCTTTCATGAGCGCGCTTGCTTTATGCTCAGTTTCAAACCATTCACGTTCAGGAACAGAATCCGCAACTATACCTGCACCCGCCTGGATGTGAGCTTGGTTCCTCTCCGCAAAAAGGGTGCGGATGGTTATGGCAAAGTCAGCGTTACCGTTATAGCTAAAATAGCCCACAGCGCCTGCGTAAGGTCCCCGCCGCGTAGGCTCCAGTTCCTCTATGATTTCCATGGCGCGGACTTTGGGCGCTCCTGAAACCGTGCCCGCGGGAAAAACTGCCCTTAAAGCGTCGTAGCTTTCTTGGTCATCGCGTAGGTCGCCCACCACACGGGATACGATGTGCTGCACGTGGCTGTAGCGGTGGATCTGCATGAACTCTGGGACACGGACGCTGCCATACTTTGCTACCCTGCCCACGTCGTTTCTCGCCAAGTCCACCAGCATCACGTGTTCGGCGCATTCCTTTGGGTCAGCAAGCAACTCTTTGGCTAAACGCCTGTTTTCGATGTGGTTTGCAGTGCAGGGTCGTGTCCCCGCGATTGGAAAGGTCTCCACCATGCGGTTTTCAGTTCGGACAAGCATCTCGGGGCTGGCGCCGACAATCTGACGGCTACCTGACTTGAAAAAGTACATGTAAGGCGATGGGTTAATTGCCCTCAGAGACCTGTAGAAAGCAGCGAGGTCTCCTTGAAAAGCGAGGTCATATCGTTTTGATAAAACTACTTGAAAGATGTCGCCTTGCGCAACGTACCCCTTCGCCTGCTGAACCGCTTGCTCGAAGCCCTCTTTACTCATGTTAGTTTTTGGCTGCGTGAACGCCAGTTTATCTGAGCTGACTGCTTTCTTGTTTAATTGTGCTATTTCAGCGAGGCGGTTATCATTGTAGTAATAGTAGTAGGCGCGTTTTTGCTTGTGGTCAAAAACTAAGCCGTCGTCGAAGAACCCCATTTCAACGTCGGGAAAGCCTAAGTCGTCAGTTGCAGCGTTGGGCAGCTTCTCCCAATAACGGACGGCGTCATAAGATATGTAGCCTACGGCGCCGCCTACAAAGCGAAAGGTCTTGTTTGCTGTTGCGCGCTGCTTGATTAGACGCTGAATAGTGCTGAGTGGGTCTGTGACAAACTCTTTTGTTTCCTCGCCGGTTAATTCATTACGCGTGATGGAGATTCCGTTTTTAATTTGAATTGTCAGCTGCGGGTCAAAACCTATGAATGAGTACTGAGCCAGCTTTTTTGGTCCTTCTATGGATTCTAAAAGGTAAACCGTATCGTACTTCTCATGCAGTGAAGAGAAGACTTCAAGCGGGGAGGTTTCAAAACTGAGTTTTTTGAAGCAGATAGGGCTGGCTAGTTTAGAGGTTAACGTGTTTGTGTTTGACTGCTGTGAACCAAAGGCGATACCCCATGGGAACAACGCTCCTATAGTTCAGAAGCATACAGCAATGCATTATTTAAGGCTTTTCAGTACAAAACTGTACGTGCAACCTATTTTAAAACGCTGCCAAGCCACGCAAAATAACCCTCAGACCCCGCCACGACGGGCAAGGCGATAACCTCGGGCACTTCGTAACTGTGCAGAGCCTTCACTTTTGCAGCTACAGCCTCAAACAAGTCTGCTTTCGTCTTCATCAGCATTAGGTGCTCTTCGGCGCAGTCAATTTTTTCTTCCCAGTAAAAACGGGAAAACACGGGACCAACAATGTTGACGCAGGCAACCAGTTTCTCCTCAAGCAGCCGCTGCGCTATTTTCTCTGCTTCATGCTTGCTGCTTGCGGTTACAAGTACAACCATGTAAGCGTTACTCAAAGGTCACCACCAACTGCCCAAAAATATCGAGGCTTTTACCATAAAACGCTTTTGCAAAAAGAGCATATTTATTTTTTACAGGCGGCATAACCACTCTACAGAAACACATCAGCTGTGAGGAGAAGAACTAAAGTTGAAAACTATAGGCGTAGTCACAACGGGCGGAGATGCGCCGGGCATGAACGCTGCTATCCGCGCTGTCACCCGCATCGCCCATGCCAGAGGCATAGAGGTTATAGGGTTTGAGCGAGGCTGGGAGGGGCTGGTGACTAATAATTACCAGAAACTGACTCCGCGCTCCGTCGGCGGCATCGTGCAGTTAGGCGGGACGATTCTTCACACGGTGAGGTGCCCTGAATTCAAAAAAGAAGAAAACCTCTGCAAAGCTGCGCAAACACTCGCAGAAAACAAGGTTGACGGGTTGGTCGTCATAGGCGGCGACGGGTCATTCCGCGGCGCTTTGGACTTGAGCAGAAAAACTGAAACTCAGATGGTGGGAATTCCCGCTTCCATAGACAACGACGTCAACGGCACTGATGAGACCATTGGGTTTGACACCGCCGTCAACACTGCGGTGAACATAATTGACAAAATCCGCGATACTGCCATTTCGCATGAGCGGATTTTCATCGTTGAAGTTATGGGTAAAGAACGTGGTTTTCTCGCTTTACACGTGGGTATAACGGTGGGCGCCGAAGTTATTTTGATTCCTGAGCAGCAGTGTCCGCTAAATCAGATATTGGAGACTATAAAGGAGAATGCTCGTAAAGGGAAAAAGGCAGGAATAATTGTCGCCGCTGAGGGCGTTGGAAATAACGCGAAGCTTGCGCAGGAAATTCAGGAGCACACAAATTCGGAAGTGAGGCTTTCGATTGTGGGTTACGCTCAGAGGGGAGGTAGCCCTACTGCGCGAAGCCGCTTGTTAGCAGGCATGTTTGCGGAGAAAGCTGTGGACGTTTTATGCGAGGAAAAAGGGAACTTTCTTGTTGGTTTAAAGGGCAATACTGTAACGACGCTGAAGCTTGAGGCGTCGGTTGCTAAAAAAAAGCCTGTTGACCTGCACTTGCTGGAGCTCGCAAATACGTTGGCTACGTAAAACGTGCTATGGTATGAGGGACTTGTAGATTTTGAGGGTTTCCTCTGCAACTTTGCGCCACGTGAAAAACTCCAATACGCGTTTGCGGCCATTTTCGCCCCAGTTTCGTGCTTTTTCAGGGTTCCGCAGGACCTCTTTGATGCCC
>JBNVCD010000003.1:22972-23202 GCA_050410875.1 Bathyarchaeia archaeon
TGTCGGCGGGGTCTTCACCGTTGATGTGTATGCCGTTTTGGTCTGTGCCTGAATTTATTACTTGTTCTCGGAAGCCTACTACGCCGCGGGCGCCCACAACTAGCGGCTTCTCCATGGCCATGGCTTCTAGGCTGACTATACCGAATGGCTCGTAAATTGAGGGGAAAACGCAGAGGTCAGCGGCGGCGTAATGTAGGATGCGTTCGTCTTCAGAGACAAAATCGAAGCGG
>JBNVCD010000040.1:0-3992 GCA_050410875.1 Bathyarchaeia archaeon
TATACTTTAACTCTTAACATTTAAACCTATCTAAGCCATAGATCCCATGTTACTGTAAAAGTCTATTAAGCTGGACAAAATTTACTTTTAGCAAACTGAATGCACAAAGGGGCACAACCTTGCTTGAGCAACTATTTCAGGTGCTTTTCTTAGGGTTACTCCAAGGGATAACTGAGTGGTTGCCAATCTCAAGCACAGCACACCTCAAGTTAGTCGACAAATTTCTGCTTAACTTGTCGACGACGCCCCTGTTCAATATCGTATTGCACTTGGGCACGTTAACAGCAGTTGTATTCTTTTTCAGAAAAGACATAAGAAACATTCTGTCAGCGCTTGCAAGGTTTGACTTTAAATCAGACAGCGGCGCCATTATACCCAAAATAGCGGTGGCAACCGTACCCACCGCCACCATTGGACTTATTTACGTTCTGCTTCGGGGAGAAGCTTTTCAAACTATACCAATTATAGCGGTAACGTTTCTTGTAGGCGCTACTATAGTTTACAGCTCCAGATTTGGACGGGAAAAAAACGAAAAAATTTCATATAAAAACGTAATACTAATAGGGGTGGCGCAGGGATTTGCGGTTTTCCCGGGGCTTTCACGAAGCGGGGTAACAATATCCACAGCGTTGCTTCTTGGGCTTAGAAGGGAAAAAGCGTTTAAATTCTCTTTTCTGCTTTCTATACCTGCGATTATCGGCGACTTCTTGGTGGAAGCGTATAATCAACGTGGCGCATTCTCCACGGCAGGTATAGACCCCGTGAACATCATTGCAGGCTTTGCTGTGGCTGCAGTAGGAGGGTATCTGGCTTTGAGGTTAGTATCAAAAGCCATCAAAAGTGAAAAATTCCATTATTTTGCAGCCTACACAGGCACAGTCGGGGTTATTCTGCTCATTTCATCAATATTCATACTCTAGTGGACTTGAGGCATAAAAAATAACCTGATTTTCACTTAACCTTATAAAGTGCCCTTTGTTTTTAAAATTGGCAAAATGGGAATAAACAATGGCGACGTTAATAGAGCTTACTTAGTTTTTTTGAGCTCTTTCGGCTTCAATATGATACCCTTCGCTGGCCCATCCAATCTTTTTATTGCATCTACAGCCGCGTTAACAATAGGCTCCACTGAACCAGCCACTTTAGGAGCGGTGGGTTTGCTGGTTGCTTTAGGCTCATCAATTGCAAAAAGCGTGCACTATTTAGTCACCTTTTTTATAGGGAAACATTTAAGCCCAAAACGTCGCCAACGACTAGATAAAGACGCGGAAAAAATTAAGGGCTGGGCATTTCTGTTGCTGATTGCCGCCGCAGCTACGCCGATCCCTGATGAACCAGTGGTTGTGCCGCTTGGCTTAATGAAGTACAGTCCAGCGAAGTTCTTTACTGCATTCTTCCTTGGAAAGTTAACGATAACTCTTGCAGGTGCATTCCTTGGCGCGTGGACAAACAGCACTTTTTCGGAATTTCTCAGTCAAGAAGCAATGATTGTGCTCTCAATAGTCCTAACTGTGATTGTCACAGTGATCCTGCTGAAGGTAGATGTTGGAGAGTTGGTTGAAAAAATTTTTAGACGAAAACCAAAAGTCACTGACCACGGCAAAGTTGCTGCCATCACAAACTCTTGAATTTAGATAAGTTAATTATTGACTAACTTCATCACGGATACATAGAAGCTAAAACTGAGAGACACGCATGACCCATAAGCATCGACGGTTTGCATTAAAAGCAAAAGAGGCAAAACAGATAATTTCGCAGGTTTCAGAAAAACTGAAAATAGATTTGGAAGCTATTTTTAGTTCAAAAATAAACGTTGAAATCATGGAGGCGGATTTTGGGCAGATACTGCTAATCAGCGGCAAACCTGTGCTGTTCAAGAAAAACGAGGCGTCGCCATCGACCTTTCTGCCGACTCTGATAACTTCTGACTTGCTGGAAGCGCTGCCTAAAATTGTGGTTGATATGGGAGCGGTACGTTTTGTATGCAACGGCGCTGACATAATGGCTCCAGGCGTAGTTCGGTATGAGGGCGAATTTGGAGTTAACGACATTGTAGTTGTGGTTGATGAAAAACACGGCAAACCCTTAGCCATAGGCGAGACCCTCTACAGTTTAAACGAAGCAAAAAATGTCAAACAGGGTGTGGTGGTCAAAAACTTGCATTACGTTGGCGACAAAATTTGGAATTTTACAAAACTCGTAGGCGAATAGAATACAGCCTCAAACCTGAACTTTACTCCCGCTGTTTTGGCAACAGCGCAATTTACAATTAGTGAATCGCAAAAAACAATTCGCAAAAAGCTGCCTCTGGTTAACGTACCCGCAAACAAGCGGCATGGTTGACCCAAACATGAAAAGTACACTTTAAATTTCCACCAGCGCTTTTCTATGGTAGCCCCTCCTTTTTGGTGTCGCCGTATGGAAGAGAAACAGTCAAAACAAAAACCCAAGTCACCAGTTGACCACTCCTTTACTCAAGTTGGAAACAATCTGCTCAAAGAGTACCACAAAAAACGTGACTTCAACGTAACAACAGAACCACAAGGTAAAGAAGAGGAAACTCAAAATGAAAACAAAATCTTTGTTGTACAAGAACACCACGCCAAGAGACTGCATTATGATTTCAGGTTGGAGCACGATGGTGTCCTCAAAAGCTGGGCAGTTCCCAAAGGTATACCAGAAAACACCTCAGAAAAACGCTTAGCCGTAGAAACAGAAGACCACCCCTTAGAATACGCAAATTTTGAAGGCACAATTCCTGACGGCCAATACGGCGCAGGAAAAATCGTAATATGGGACAAGGGCAACTACGAAACCAAAGCCTGGAATGAAAAGCTTATAGAAGTCATATTAAACGGTAAAAAACTTTCAGGACGCTACGTTCTGGTGCGCCTAAAAAAAGGTACCGACAGAAACTGGTTGCTGCTTAAGGGCAAAGAATAACCCTCTTAAAACAGCACGCATAGGAGTCACGTCGCCATATGGCACATGACTACAATCGCTTATTTGCTGTGCCGCTCTTGCAAAACTCCCGAAACTTGTTGAGGAGTTAGAGTTAAAAATAGGTTATAACTGTGCACATAACGTGGCAAAAAGTCAAATCTTCAAATGCGCCTGGGATGGATTGATTAGAAGGCGTCAGGAAAAATGCTGTCCACTAAAAGTATTATGTGCTGATTGCGGTCGAGAAATCAGCGGAAATGAATACGACAACAATGAACGCATGTGCTGAACGTGCTGCGCCTGTCGGTTAACAGAAAAATCCGACACCGATTTTAATGAATTAATGTAAAAATGAATGTGTTAACCTCTTTTCTTTGAGTTGCTTGGAAATTTTTGCAGAAACTGTTACAGACGGCAACGTTTTTCTTACAAATAAATATAATACTGCCCAAGTTTTACCCTATACGTCCTGCGGCGCAGAATTCCGCATGAGCGTGCATCTTTGGTGTTTTCTGGTTGACCAAAGGCTATTTAAGAGGAATACGACAGATAGCTCCAGCATGAAGCCCTGTATAGTTTACTTTTCGAGAACGGGAAACACCAAACGTTTAGCCGAAGCAATTGCCGATTTAGCAAAGGCGCCTCTGTTTGATATTGCCTCTTCTGACCCGTCCGTGGTGGAGAACTATGATTTTCTCTTTGTAGGCACACCTGTGGAGGGTTTTAGACCCGCAAAAGAAACCCTGAACTTTGTTGAACGGTTGCCAAACGGTGAAGGCAAAAAAACGGTTTTGTTCTGCACATACGCGCTCTTTAAAGGAGTCACATTTAGCGCTTTAGAGAAAGTACTTGCAAGCAAAGGCTACAAGTGCATCTTAAAAGTTTCCAAGAGGGGTATGCGCCCCAATAAACCCGCAGATTTCTTACAGTGTATAAGCGAAATCAAAAAAGCCCTCAACCTCTAAAACAGCTAAAACCGTAAAGAGCCTTCACTGTTACGTACGCTGCACAGCACTTAGCCATAACGCCATCAACCTACGTAAGGCACC